>CAVAPI010000015.1:0-29972 GCA_963590445.1 Lachnospiraceae bacterium
GTCCCGTACACATCTGCAAGGGTGCATGGATTGGGGCAGGAAGTACCATTCTGCCTGGAGTCACGGTGGGCAAGCACGCCATCGTAGGAGCCGCTTCGGTGGTAACGAAGTCCATCCCCGACTATGCCGTCGCCGTGGGTAATCCTGCCAAGGTTCTCAAGTATCTTGACAAGGATAAATTTGAGGAATAATAAAGGAACAAGAAGAAAGCATTCTTTGCTCATATGAACAGAACAAAACAACTCCTGTTGCTGCTATTGATATTTTGCATGGCAATAGTGGCAAAGGCGCAAACCAAAGAAACGGAAATGATAGGAAAGAAAAATTTAGGCAGTCTGTTGGCTCTTTATCCAAAGCCTATGACGGTGGTGGGAGCAGAAGTGAATGGTAAGGTGAACTGGCTGGTCGTGGGACACACTGGCATCATCGGGCACGACCGCATCGTGGTGTCCATGAGCAAGTCGCACTACACGAACCAAGGCATCAGGAAGTCGAAGAAACTTTCTGTGAACCTCGTGAGCCAAGCGATGCTCGACAAGGCCGACTATGTAGGAAGTGTGAGCGGTGCAGAGACTGACAAATCGAAAGTCTTTGCCTATCACATGGGCGAGAACGGAAGTCCGGTCATTGACGATGCTCCCATCACGATGGAGTGTAAGGTGGAGGACATCTACGAGACGGAAGGCTTCGAGAGTTTCGTCTGCTCTATCGTCAACACCTATGCCTCGGAGGATGTGCTCGATGCAGATGGCAAACTCGACTATACGAAGTTGAAGCCTGTGCTCTTTGAGTTCCCCACCTATTCTTATATCGCCACGGGAGAGATTATCGGCAAATGCCTAAACCTCGACAATCAACCCAGCATGTGCGCCAAAGAGCAAATGCAAGCCGATGGTATCGTGCGCCTGTCAAAGATTGAGGTCTATCCTGAATATCTCAACGAGTATATGGAATATGCCAAGAAAGTGGGCGAGGTTTCGCTCAGAACAGAACCCGGGGTGCTGACCATGTATGCAGTGAGCGAGAAGGAGAATCCGTGTATCATCACCATTTTGGAGACCTATGCCAACCAGGAGGCATACGAGAAACACATTGTCTCTACCCATTTCCAAAAGTACAAGCAAGGAACTCTAAAAATGGTAAAGAGCCTAAAGCTGACCGACCAAACTCCACTGAACACGAAGAATACAATCAAGAACTTTATGGAATAAAAGAAATCGAAAATGAAAAGAATCATGTCACTCATCGCTGTATCAGCCGATGCCGTCCCCATTCACCATTTCCGTCACATCAGTCCTGGGTACACAGCGCAGGCGTTTATCTTCCTGCGCTTCAATTCTTCACGCAGTCCCAAGCACAGTGCAGACAGATAGGACTTGGAGGCGCAATATACAATCTGGTTGATATTTGGCATAAAGGCGGAGGTTGACGACACTTCAAGTATCGTCCCAACATCCACGGTGTATGGCAAGCACACCTTAGTGATGGCCGTTGCCCCTTTACAGTTCATGTCGATTATACGCAGCATATGCTCCAGACTCATGTTCTCGAACGGAGCGCCGCCCATTATCCCAGCATCGTTGATGAGCACCTGTATGTGCGGTTTTTCTCCACATCCTCGCCGATACGTCCTATTCTTTTATTCCATTCTTCCGTATTTCATCTCCTTGCCGTCCTTGTCGTACAGCTTGCGCTTGCCGACAGGAGGCTCTGAAAGCGTTATCCTTACCACTGCGGTTCGGGACAGTGAGCGTTCTATACTTTTGTCGAATGCTTCCATGTGCTGGGGCAGGAATCGCTGGCAAATCAACCGAAGACCGTGGATTTTCTCACCGTCATCTGCTACAATCTCTGCCCTGCCGAATGCGACGGCAGACTTGTATTGCAGCGTGAAACTGTCATCCTTGGGGTCAACAGTAGGCGCACAGCGGGTCACAGCAGAAAGGCAGACCTCCGGGTGTGCTTCGATTGCTTCCAGTTTCTTGCCTTCCGGTGCACAGTGGAAATACCAGTTCGTATCATCGTCTGAAGCGAGTGACAGTGGCAGACCGTATGCCCGGTCGTCTGCATCAACGAAACTGACTGTAATGTAAGGTGCCTTGTGCATCAATTCCAGTGCCCATTGGCTGTCCATAGCTCTTGATTCTTTTCGCATATATAACGGTTGTCTCTTGTTTGACATATAGTGTGTTTGTTGCTGTTGTTGCTTTTCAGTATGTGAACTGTTCTTTCTGGTCAGAACGAGTGTCACAAGAAACCCTAACGAGGCAAAGTTTATTCCGGCAAGGCATACTATATTAATAAGGTATATTCCCACACGTCTATCAGTTCATCCTTCGAGGAGCCCGTCGGGCACTCTATCTTTTCTATCATGATTATTAATGTCGTAGCCGGCAGCCGCCAACTCCTCCTTATGCGCCTGCAAAGAACAAGCCTCGGCGGTGCATCCGCTGGTGTTTGCCTTGGGATAACTGTAAAGCACTATCTTGCGACCACGGTAGTCACTCGCCTTAATCTCACGTCCGTCCTGGTCAATGCCAAGAACCTCTGGTATTCTGTCTCCTATGTTCATAGTCGTTTGTCGTTATATTGTTATTGTATTATTGTTCCCATTTTTATATGTAACCTACTTTTGCCATTGTTATTGTCGCTGTATGGGTTGAGTAAAGTATCACCCCAGCCCCGCTACCTTTACCAACCATGTGTGCGGAATGAGCTTGGCGAGCAAGCGGTAACACTTGTAGAATACGCCTGTAGTATATACTGCCTGTCCACTGATTGCGGCTTTCAGCGACTTGACGGCGGCAGTGGCAGGGTCTATCTGCGGAAGCCTCTTCTGTCCGCGCGTCAGTTGTACGGTGCCGTCGCCCTTTATCATCTCCGTCAACATCAGTCCGGGACATACTGCGCAGACGTTTATCCTTCTGTACTTCAGTTCTTCGCGCAGTCCAAGGCACAGGGCAGACAGGTAAGACTTGGATGCGCAATATACAATCTGGTTGGTATTTGGTACAAAGGCGGAGGTTGACGACACTTCAAGTATCGTTCCACCGTCAACCACGTATGGCAGACACACCTTGGTGATGGCAGTGGCTCCCTTGCAGTTGAGGTCTATTATCCGCAGCATGTGCTCCAGCTCCATCTTTTCAAACGGTTTGCCGCCCATAACCCCAGCATCGTTGATGAGTACCTTTATGTCCGGCCTTTCCATGCGCAGCCTTTCTTCGAGCGAAGCATAGCTGTCCATGTCTGCCATGTCCATTGGGATAATCACACACCGCTTGTCCGGATGCCGTGCAGCCACCTCTTTCAGTCGTTCTTCGCGCCTTGCAATCAGCCACAGCTCGTCTGTTTCGGGAAAAAGTTTGGCCACTGCGTCCACATAGCATGCGCCGAGACCTGACGAAGCACCTGTGACAATGGCTATATTGGAGGTTTTTTGATTCATAAGCGGAGACTTGTCGGTTTGTATTCATGCGTTTTTCTCTTGTTGGGGTTGTGCCTGCCGTTTGTTATGGGTGAAGAACAATGTGGCAAGAAGCCCTAATGAGGCAAAGGCAATGCCCACAAGGCACACGCCAGTCCACCCCATGCAGTTCCAAGCCACGCCTGCACTCAGTGTGCCGAGGCTTCCTCCGGCAAAGAGATGGCTCATAAACACTGTGTTGCAGCGGTTTGTGGCTTCCGGAACCATGGCGAGGCAACCGCTTTGGTTGCTTAGTTGGTGGCACTGTGCGCCCACATCCACAAGCATAATGGCCATGATGAGGCCGAAATATGAGTCGGACAGGCACAGAGCCAACGCCCATGCGATGAATTGCAGGACGGTTCCGGCATGGCAGAAGCGTTCTATTCCGAAGCGGGGAATGTACTTTCCGATGCCGCTGGCAGCCATTGCGCCGGCGAGTCCGCACAGGCCGAGCAACCCTACGGCATCGCTTCCGGCATGGAACGGTGCGCCTGACAGGTGGAAAGCCATGCATGACCAGATTGCCATCATGCTTCCGAAGCTCAGTCCTCCGCGCAGTGCATAGATGCGGATGGGCGGGTAGTTGCAGTATATGCGCACGACTGACTTCATAAGTCTGCCATACGAACCCGTGAAACTCGACGGCATTGACGGCAGAGAGCGCAGTGTGACTGCAAGGCACGCCGCCATTACCACTGCGGCAATGGCAAACATGGTGCGCCAACCTGCCCATTCGCCCACGTAGCCGCTCAACACCCGTGCCCCCAACACGCCGCTCAGCAGCCCGGTAAGCACTATTCCCATATTGCGCGACTTGTTTTCGGGTCTGGAAAAATGGCTTGCCACGGGGACAAACATCTGGGGTACCACGCTGTTGCAGCCCAATATGACCGACGCGCCCCACACTGTCCATATGCTACTGGTCAGGGCTATGGCGATACAGCAGGCCACTGCCACGCTCATGTTTACGGTTACAATCTTCCGGCGCGACACTTTGTCGGCCAGAGGCACTACAAAAACGAGTCCGAGAGCATAGCCTAACTGTGTGATAAACGTGATTAGGTTGGCCTGTAGCTCCGTGACGCCGAGGCTGTGGCGCATGGTTTCGAGCAGCGGCTGGTTGTAATACAGGTTGGCAACGGTCAGTCCGCCGGTCACAGCCATTATGAACAGTGTGCTGCGGGGTATCCCTCCGTTGGGTACAAGCTCTTTCTTTGTATTCTTCATGTTGCTTTGACGTCAGTGAATGCGTGTGTTCTTTGCTTCTCCGAAGCCTGTTCGTTGTCCTTCACACGGTTATTTCCAGCAAAATTCCTTCCGGTCCTTTCACGCAACTCTCGTAGTAGCCGTCGCCCGTTGTGCGCGGTCCGCTGAGCGTAGGGTAGCCTTCGGCACTGAGTCTGGCCGTGATGGCATCGACAGCCTCCCGGCTTCCTGCGGCGAAAGACACGTGGATGAAGCCGGAGCGGTACTGGTTTCCGTCGCCACAGTCCACTTCGGGGCGTGTCATGAGTTCAAGTCTTGTGTCTCCGTCGGGGAATGACAGTATGTAAGTGCGGAGGCTGGTACGGGGATTGTGGTACATGTCGTTGGATGTGGCCTGGAAATGCTTCACGAAAAAGCCCTTCATGCCTTCCAGATCCGTGCAGTACAGTGCCAAATGGTCTATTTTCATCATGTAGCCGTAGGTTTGGGAAATGTTTTTCGGCTGTAAAAGTAAAACGAAAACCGCAGAAAGCGTCATTCTGCGGATTAAATAATACTAATGAAGGTGCAATGTTGCGCCGGCGGTGCGGGGAGAAAACTGCGGAAAAGGGTGGGGCGGAAGCCGGGACAAGCCTGTCTGGCGGTCGTAAAGGGGCGGTTTACGGGTTGTAAACGGTCGGGTTGCGGTGGCTAAAGGGTCGGGTTACGTGTCGCAAACAGCCGGGTTGTGACAGCGGAGCGCATGGAAATATGCCGCAAATGCTCCCGCGCGGAGTCTTTTCAGGCCGGCTTGCCGTCCTGCTATGGTGCGTCCTGCTATGGTCAAAACAGGCTCTGCGGTGGTGAACTTATGTTTTTTTAATATAAAAGAGTCAAGAAAAAAGAACCACTCTGACAAAAAAAAAGTATATTTGCACGGAATAAAACAATAAAACATATCAATAGGTCATGGCAAAGTACAACATTACGGAGAAAAAAGAGAAGGAAGCGGCTTACAGAAGCCTTGTCAATCCCAAACTGATGGACGAGATGAAGGAGAAAATCCTCAACATCATAGTCATGCAGAAGAAGTATAAGGATAAAAATTATTCGGCTAAGAAACTTGCGGAGGACCTTGGCACCAACACACGGTACATTTCTGCCGTGGTAAACGTGCGTTTCCACATGAACTACACCTCCTTCGTCAACAAATTCCGCATAGAGGAGGCCATGACCATACTGGTTGACAAGCGTTACCAGAACAAGAAGATGGAGGAAGTGAGCGACATGGTGGGCTTTTCCAACCGGCAGTCGTTCTACGCGTCGTTCTACAGGATAATGAAAATGACCCCCCGGGCTTACCGGATGCAGCACATGGCGCAGCATCCCTCGCTGATACGCCCCGTAACCAAGAAGGCTTCGAAGGTTGAAGAGGCAGGAAACGGCATGGAGGGTTAGACCTTTGGACAATTTCGCCTACACTGACGAGCGCTTTGCCGACGTTCAGCTGCTCCGATACCGCCTTGACGGTTTCGCCGGGCTGCCCTTGCGCACCAAAAAGTTCGTCTATTATCTGTCTGAAGCCGCCCTCTACGGGCGCGACATAACGTTTGACCAGTTCGGAAAGTACAACCTGCGCATCAGAAAGACGCTGGAAGCGGTATATACAGACTGCACCGTTGACCGCGAAACCGACGGTTTCCGTGCCCTGGAGGTCTATCTGAAGCGCATTTGGTTCTCCAATGGCATCTACCACCACTACGGTTGCGAGAAGTTTGTGCCGGGGTTCAGTGCCGAATATCTGCGCGAGGCCGTCGGAAAGGTGGACGCCTGCCGTCTTCCGCTCGGCGAAAACGGGACGAAAGAGGGCTTGTGCGAAGAGCTGTTCCCCGTGATTTTCGACCCCAGCGTACTCCCCAAGCGCGTCAACAAGGCCGCCGGCGACGACATCGTGCGCACTTCCGCCTGCAACTACTACGAAAACGTCAGCCAAACCGAGGCCGAAGCATACTACAATGCCCTCAAGGCGTCGGCGGGGGAGTGCCCTCCGTCGTTCGGACTGAACACTACGCTCGTGAAACTGCCCGACGGAAGTTTGCAGGAGGTGGTCTGGAGCGCCAAAGGGCGGTATGCCAATGCCATCAAACACATCACTTACTGGCTGCGCAAGGCCGCCGAAGCGGCCGAAACCGACGACCAGCGCGAGGTGATACGGCTGCTTGTGGAGTATTACGAGACGGGTGACCTGCGCCTGTTCGACGACTATTCAGTAGCATGGGTGCGGGCTGTGGATGGAATGGTTGACTTTGTCAACGGCTTCATCGAGGTTTACGGCGACCCGCTCGGCCTGAAAGGCTCGTGGGAGAGCATAGTGGAGTACAAGGACTTGGCGGCTACGAAGCGCACGCGCACCATTAGCGACAACGCACAGTGGTTTGAAGACCACTCGCCGGTGGACAAACGCTTCCGCAAGCCCTTGGTCAAGGGGGTTATAGCCAACGTTGTCTGTGCGGCAATGCTCGGCGGAGACGAATATCCCTCCACTGCAATAGGCATAAACCTGCCCAATGCCGACTGGATAAGGGCGCAGCACGGCAGCAAGAGCGTCACCATAGGCAACCTTACCGACGCATACAACAAGGCTGCAAGGGGCAACGGCTTCCGCGAAGAGTTCGTCCTGGACGATGAAACCCGTGCGCTGATTGACAAGTACGGCGACATTTGCGATGACCTGCACACCGACCTTCACGAGTGTTTGGGGCATGGCAGCGGCCGTTTGTTGCCCGGTGTTGACCCGGATTCGCTCAAGGCATACGGCAATACCGTGGAGGAAGCGCGTGCCGACCTGTTCGGTCTTTACTACTTGGCCGACGGGAAAATGGTGGAACTCGGCCTTGTTCCAGACCGCGAAGCCTACAAGGCGCAGTACTATACGTACATGATGAACGGGCTGATGACGCAACTGGTGCGCATAACTCCCGGCAATGACATAGAAGAAGCCCACATGCGCAACCGCGCACTCGTGGCCTATTGGGTGCTGGAGCATGCCAATGGTGCGGTGGAGCTTACGGTCCGCGACGGGAAGACATACGTTGCCGTCAACGATTACGCCCGTCTGCGCGGGCTGTTCGGCCAGTTGCTCGGCGAAATACAGCGCATAAAGAGCGAGGGAGACTACGTTGCCGCACGCGAAATGGTGGAGCGGTATGCCGTAAAGGTCAACGAAAGCCTGCACAAGGAGGTGCTTGAGCGTTACCGCCGCCTGGACATAGCTCCGTACAAGGGCTTCATAAACCCCGTAATGGAGCCAGTGCTTGACGCCAAGGGCGACATTGTTGACGTCAATGTGGACTATTCCGAGAGCTATACTCACCAGATGCTGCGCTACAGCAATGACTATGGCACTCTGATATAGCCCGTTTACGGGTGCCAAACCGCCCGTTTGCTGTAGCCAAACAGGCGGTTTGGCACCCGCAAACGGGCGGTTTGTGATGCGTAACCCGGCGGTTTGCTGTAGCCGATGCGGCAGGTTGCCGGGCTTATGCGGACTGTTTGTCGGGCGCTACAGCTGCGGCAACTGCTTCAATTCAAGCTCCTTTTGCATCCTTACTATCTCGTCTCTGTACTGTGCGGCCTGTATAAAGTCGAGCCGTTTGGCCGCTTCCTTCATCAGACGGGTCATGTTCTCTATGCTTTTCTCCATCTGCGGGCGCGTCATACGCTCCACTATCGGGTCGGCAACCATCGTCTTGGCCTCCGGTTCCACGTAGGCTATGGATGCCTTGGCGGCTGTCTTGCCGTCGTCACCGCCCGCTTCCGTGCGCAGAATGCTCTGCTTTGCGGCCTTCCTTATCTGCGTTGGCGTGATGCCGTGCGCCTCGTTGTACTGCATTTGCTTTATCCTTCTGCGCACAGTCTCGTCGATTGTCTGCTGCATACTGTCGGTTATCGTGTCGGCATACATTATTACTTTGCCGTTAACGTTGCGGGCTGCGCGTCCGGCAGTCTGGGTCAGGCTGCGCCGGCTGCGCAGAAAGCCCTCCTTGTCGGCGTCGAGAATGGCCACAAGCGACACTTCCGGCAGGTCCAGACCCTCCCTTAGGAGGTTGACACCCACCAGTACGTCATATACACCCTGGCGCAAATCGTCCAGTATCCTGACCCTGTCGAGCGTTGAAACGTCGCTATGGATGTAGGCAGTGCTCGTCCCGTGGTTCAAAAGGTATTCGGACAGCTCCTCGGCCATGCGCTTCGTGAGCGTTGTAACGAGCACCCGCTCGTGCCGTCCGATGCGTTCGTTGATTTCAAAGGTAAGGTCGTCTATCTGGTTCTCGCTCGGTCTCACCTCAATATCGGGGTCGAGCAGACCTGTAGGCCTTATGATTTGCTCCACAACCACACCCCCGGCTTCCTGCAACTCGTAGTCCGCCGGGGTGGCGGAGACGTATATCACCTGGTTTACCATGGCGTTGAACTCGTCGAAAGTGAGCGGACGGTTGTCGAAAGCGGCCGGGAGACGGAACCCGAACTCCACGAGATTTTGCTTGCGGGCGCGGTCTCCGCCGTACATGGCGTTGATTTGCGGCACGCTGACGTGGCTTTCGTCAATCACCATGAGGTAGTCTTTGGGGAAGAAGTCGAGCAGGCAGTAGGGGCGTTCGCCCGGTTTTCGCCCGTCAAAGTAGCGGGAATAGTTCTCAATGCCCGAACAATGGCCCAGTTCCTTAATCATTTCCATGTCATATTCCACCCGTTCCTTGATGCGCTGAGCCTTGATTGTGTCGCCCGACCCGGTGAAATAGTCCACCTGACGGGTCAGGTCGTCCTGTATTTCCCTTACCGCCGCGTTCGTCTGTTCCTGGGTTGTCATAAAGAGGTTGGCCGGATAGAGCTTGTATTCGTCGAAGCTGGCCATGCGGTCGAGGGTGGTTGCGTCCAGTTCCTCTATGCTGTCGATCTCGTCATCCCAGAATGTAATCCTCAAAACCGCCTCGTTGTAGGCCATTGCCACGTCAACCGTGTCACCGCGGACGCGGAAGCTGCCGCGCTGGAGGTCCAGGTCGTTGCGCACATACAGTGCCTGCACCAGCCGCCGGAGCAGCGCATTGCGGTCGAGAATCTGCCCACGGTGCAGCTCAATCACGTTTTCGTGCAGAGCCACAGGGCTTCCCATACCGTAGATGCAGCTCACCGACGACACCACAACCACGTCCTTTCTGCCCGACAACAGTGCCGACACGGCTCGCAGACGCAGCCTGTCTATCTCCTCGTTGATGGCCAGGTCCTTCTCGATGTATGTGTCTGTGGAGGGCAGATATGCCTCCGGCTGGTAGTAGTCGTAGTAGCTGACGTAGTATTCCACGGCGTTGTCGGGGAAGAAGCCCCTCATCTCCTCGTACAACTGTGCCGCCAGCGTCTTGTTGTGGCTGAGTATCAGGGTGGGACGGTTGGCGTTGGCTATCACATTGGCCACGGTAAAGGTCTTTCCGGAGCCTGTTACTCCAAGCAAAACCTGCGACCTGTCGCCCCGCTTCAGCCCCTCCGTGAGTTCTGCGATGGCCTCCGGCTGGTCGCCGGTGGGCTTGTATTTCGATGTAAGCATGAAGTTGCTCATGCCGCAAAATTAGTCATTTGCCCCAAAACAAGCGCCATTATCGGACGTATTTTTGCCGGAAAAGAGGCACGGCCCGGCGGGTTTTTGCAGAGAACCTTAGGGCTGCCGTCCGCAAACAGGCCGTTTGCGGTGCGTAAACGGGGCATTTGCGAGGCGTAAGCATGGCATTTGCGGGTCGTAAACGGGCGGTTTTTCAAAGCCAGTCATTATCAACGGGTTACGGAAACCGCCCCTTGCCGCCGCTTTTCCGGGCCGGATATTCGTCTAAACAAGTGCTAAAAAGGGGCGCAAGTCTTTGCCGTTCGTTGGAAAATGCGTATTTTTGCAACCCAAAAACATCCGGATGATGAAGAGAATTTTCCTGGCTGCTTGTGCGGTAGCGGTGCTGTGCGGTTGCGCAAACCAGTACAACCGTATATATAAGTCGCAGGACTACGACTACAAATACGAGTATGCCAAGGAGTGTTTCGCACGCGGGCAGTTCACACGTTGCATCTCTTTGCTGCAAGAACTGGTGACTGTCCAGAAGGGAACCGACAACGGACAGGAGTGTCTCTACATGTTGGCCATGGCAGAGTACTGCGACGGCGACTACGAGAGCGCATCCGCCACATTCAAGAAGTACTTCAGTTCCTATCCCAAGGGGCTTTATGCCGAACAGGCGGCCTATTACATAGGTCAGTCCCTCTACCAGAGCACCCCCGAACCGCGCCTTGACCAGACTCCGACGATAGGGGCAATCAGCGCATATCAGGAGTTTATGGACCTTTTCCCCGACTCCAGGCTGAGGCAGAGTGCCCAGAACAAGCTCTTCGACCTGCAGGACAAGCTCGTCCAGAAGGAGTATCTCTCGGCAAAACTGTACTATGACCTTGGCGGATACTTCGGCAATTGCACCGGCGGAGGGTCGAACTACGAAGCCTGCATCATCACTTCGCAGAACGCACTCAAGACTTATCCCTACACGAAGATGCGCGAGGACTTCGCCATCCTTATCATGAAGAGCAAATACGAGCTTGCACAGCAGAGCGTGGAGGCCAAGAAACTGGACCGATACCGCGACGCTGAGGACGAATGTTACGGCTTTATAAACGAATACCCCGACAGCAAGGAGAAGGAAACGGCCGAGAAGTACATACGCCAGTGCAGGAAAGTGACAAAGGATTGACGCACGAACAAACAAAAACACATTATTTATAGTTCTTATGGATTACAAGAAATCGAAAGCACCGGTCAACACCGTGACCCGGAACATCATGGATCTTTGCGACGAAACGGGCAACATCTACGAGAGTGTGGCCATTATAGGCAAGCGCGCCAACCAGATTTCGGTGCAGATAAAGGAGGATCTCAGCAAGAAACTCGCCGAGTTCGCATCCTACAACGACAGCCTTGAGGAGGTTTTCGAGAACCGTGAGCAGATAGAGATTTCCCGTTATTATGAGAAATTGCCCAAACCTACGCTGCTGGCAACGCAGGAATT
This sequence comes from Lachnospiraceae bacterium, assembly GCA_963590445.1. Taxonomy (GTDB): domain Bacteria; phylum Bacteroidota; class Bacteroidia; order Bacteroidales; family Bacteroidaceae; genus Prevotella. The sequence continues at coordinate 11,752 of CAVAPI010000015.1, forward strand.
CATAGAGGGGGACGTGTATTGGCGCGACCCGGCGCAGGACACACTGCAGCAACCGGACGAGAACCAGCTCTAAAGCCAAAGGACAGGGCATAATAAAGCGGCGGCAGACATGATACAGCGCATACAGACTCTCTATTTGCTTGCGGCAGTGGCACTCTGCATCGTGTGCCTCTGTCTCCAGATAGGCACGGTCAGTGCCGGAGAAACGGTGGTGGCACGTGAGTACAACCTTTGGGTAATGTCGTCAGACGGCACGGTCGGCTGGAGCGTATGGCCGCTGTTTGCGGTGCTGACCCTTGCTTCGGCTGTGGGCATATATGCCGTATTCATGTTCCGCAACAGGGTGGTGCAGGCGCGTTTCTGCCTGTTCTGCTCCCTGCTCATGGCGGGTTGGTATGCCATATATGCGGTTTCCGGCCACTTGATAGCCGACTCCTCGGCAAAAGAGACTTTCTCCCCGTCGCTTGCAGCCGCACTCCCGCTGGTGTCGCTGGCGCTCTATATTATGGCACGCCGCGCCATAATGGCCGACGAACGCCTTGTGCGTGCCGCCGACAGGATAAGATAGCGCTGCGCAACACCTCCATAACTACCGGAAAAGCAAGGCAAATGGTAACGAAACCAACGGCTGCACTCTTCGATCTCGACGGTGTGGTGTTTGATACCGAACCCCAATACACCCGATTCTGGGGCGGCCAGTGCCGTGAGTTCCACCCCGAGCGTCCCGGACTGGAGCTTGAGATAAAGGGACAGACCCTCCAGCAGATCTTCGACCGCTACTTTAGCGGCAGTCTTGCGGACAGACAGGAGCTGATAACCCGTCGTCTGGACGACTTCGAGCGGCACATGGAGTTCCGCTTCGTTGACGGTTTCGAGGCTTTTGCGGGCGGCTTGCGTGCCGAAGGGGTCAAGACAGCCGTCGTAACCAGTTCCAACCGGCAGAAAATGGAGGCGGTCTATGACAAGTGTCCCGGCTTCAAACAGCTTTTCGATGCCATACTTACGGCCGAAGACTTTGCCAAAAGCAAGCCCGACCCCGACTGCTATCTGAAGGCGGCGGCGCGTTTCGGAGCAAAACCGTCAGAGTGCGCAGTGTTCGAGGACAGCTTCAACGGACTGAAGTCAGGCCGTGGCGCCGGTATGTTCGTTGTCGGGCTTTCCACAACCAACCCTTCCGATGAGATAAGGCCGCTGTCGGATGTGGTGATAGCCTGCTATACAGGCTTCAGCCTGTTCGGTGCGTTTGCCGGCAGGACGGTTTGATGACCCTTTGCCGCCTCCCTGCACAACCGGGACAGGCTTTTCCAAAGAGGGGAAAAGGCTTGCTTGCAAAGCAACAGCTGCTTGCCCACAATGGAAAGATGGCAGGTGTACATTCTCAGGCAACGCCTTTTTATCCGTTTTCGTTCGTTTATTCCATCGATTTTGGCTAATTTTGCCACCATATATAATAGGTATATATGATTTCAGTAGAAGGTCTGAAGGTTGAATTTGGGGTAAAACCGCTTTTCCAAGATGCAAGTTTTGTGGTGAATGGCCACGACCGGATAGCATTAGTGGGCAAGAACGGGGCTGGAAAGTCAACCATGCTCAAGGTGTTGTGCGGCCTTCAAAAGCCTGCATCCGGTACGGTTGCAGTTCCCAACGACACCACTGTCGGCTATTTGCCGCAGGTAATGCGGCTGCAGGACGACACCTCTGTTGTCGAAGAGACCCGCAAGGCCTTTGCCGGAGTGGCGCGTCTGAAGGCGCGGGTAGAGGAGTTGAACCGCCAGATAGCCGAACGCACCGACTATGAAAGCCGCGAATACATGGACTTGGTTGACCGTTTTTCCACCGAGCACGACCGACTTATGATGATGGGGGCGGAGAGTTGCGAGGCGGAAATGGAGCGCACGCTTGTCGGATTGGGCTTTGACCGCACCGATTTCTGCCGCCCTACGAGTGAGTTCAGCGGCGGTTGGCGCATGCGAATCGAGCTTGCCAAGATACTTCTACAGAAGCCTGACGTGCTGTTACTGGACGAACCGACGAACCATCTCGACATAGAAAGCATACAATGGCTTGAACAATTCCTCGTCCAAAGCGCAAGAGCCGTGGTGTTAGTCAGCCATGACCGGGCGTTTATCAATAACGTTACCAACCGTACATTGGAGATTTCCTGCGGCAGAGTCATTGACTACCGTGTGAAATATGACGAATATGTGACTCTCAGGGCGGAGCGTCGCGAGCAGCAGATGCGCGCCTACGAGAACCAGCAGAAAGAGATAGCCGACATGAAGGACTTCATTGAGAAGTTCAGATACAAGCCTACGAAGGCCGTACAGGTGCAGAGCCGCATAAAACAGCTTGAGAAGATTGTGCCAATCGAGATAGACGAGGTTGACACATCGGCGCTTAGGCTGAAGTTCCCGCCGTGTCTGCGCAGCGGCGACTACCCGGTTATCTGCGACGAAGTGCGCAAAGACTATGGCCGGCACACCGTTTTCGACCGCGTTACGCTTACAATAAAGCGCGGCGAAAAGGTGGCTTTCGTGGGACGGAACGGCGAGGGAAAGTCAACACTGGTCAAGTGCATCATGGGAGAGATACCGTTTACGGGGTCGCTCAAGATTGGTCACAACGTGCAGATAGGCTATTTCGCACAAAACCAGGCCCAGCTTTTGGACGAGAACCTCACCGTTTTCGAGACGATAGACAACGTGGCGCGGGGCGAAATACGCCTTCGTATAAAGAACATACTGGGCGCTTTCATGTTCGGGGGCGAGGCTTCCGACAAGAAAGTAAAGGTGCTCAGCGGTGGCGAGCGCAGCCGTTTGGCCATGATAAGGCTGCTGCTCGAACCCGTAAACCTGCTCATTCTCGACGAGCCTACCAACCATTTGGACATGCAGTCCAAGGATGTGCTGAAGGAAGCCATACGCTCTTTCGACGGCACTGCCATCATAGTAAGCCACGACCGTGAGTTTCTCGACGGCCTTGTGGGCAAGGTATATGAGTTCGGAGGCGGAGTCGTGCGCGAGCACTTGGGCGGTATCTATGACTTTCTGCGCCGCAAGAACATCGCAACCCTTGATGCCCTCGGCGGCAACCCGGCAGGTTCCGGGGGGCAAACGGGCGGGTTGCAGGGCAAAACCGGGGCGGTTGGCAAGCCTAACCCGGCGGTTAAGGAATCGGAAACGGGGCGGACAGATACTTCAACCCCCACACAGAAGCAGTGCTATGCGGAGCATAAGGAGCAGCAGAAGCGGCTCCGGCGCGCGGAGAAGGCCGTGAAAGCGTCTGAAGAGGCCATAGACAGGATGGAGAAACGGCTCAAGGAGCTTGACGAAATACTGTGTGACCCGGCAAATGCGTCCAACATGGAACTGGTGACTGAATACACTTCGGTCAGAAAGTCGCTCGACCAAGAGGTTGAAAAGTGGACTCAGATGTCAGAAGAGCTTGACCGCCTGTCGTAAAGGGCGGCAGATACAGGCTCGCGGCATACGGAAACGAAAAGACAATATATGACTATGGACATGAAACGATTATTTCCAGCGGTGGCATTCGCATCAATGGCTATCGCAGCGGTTGGCCAAAGCCAGCTGAAGTCGGGCATCGACATTGAAAATCTCGACAAGTCGGTCAGCCCGAAAGAGGACTTTTACAATTACGCCTGCGGCGGTTGGATGAAGCAGCACCCCCTCCCCGCAGCCTATTCCCGTTACGGCAGCTTCGACAAGTTGGCCGAAGACAACGGCAAACGCATCAACTCCATACTCGGAGAGCTACAGGAAAAGAACTTTCCCCAAGGCACTACAGAGTGGAAACTGAGCGAGCTTTACAAGCTGGCCATGGACTCTGTGCGCAGAAACAAGGAAGGCGTGAAGCCGGTAATGCCCATTATCAAGAAGATGGAGGCCGCAAAGACGGTCAAGGAACTGTTCGCCATCCAGCTCGAACTGGCTCCTTTTGGCGACAGTGAGTTCTATTCTACATATTTGGGTGCCGATGAAAAGAATGCCGGATGGAACATTTTGAACGTGTCACAGGGCGGCATCACGCTCGGACTCAAGGAGTATTACCTCGACACCGACTCGGCTACAACCGCCATCCGCGAGGCTTACAAGAAGCACATCGTGCGGATGTTCCAGCTGTTCGGCTTCAAGGAGAAGGCAGCACGGCAGAAGATGGAGAACATCATGCGGCTTGAGACCGCTCTGGCAAAGGTTTCCAAGTCAAGAACCGAGCTGCGCGACCCCGAAGCCAACTACAACAAGATGACACTTGCGGCGTTCAATGCCAAATACCCGCATCTCCAACTGGAGAAAGTATCCAATGCAACAGGCATAAAGAGTGCTTATTTGGCTAATATCGTGGTTGGACAGCCCGACTTCATGGCCGGTGCCGACAAGATTGTGGCCAATCTGACCCCGGCAGAGTACCGCGACTACATGGAGTGGGGGCAGATTATGAGCGCAGCCAATTACCTTAGCGATGAAATAGTGGCCGCCCAGTTCGACTTTTTCGGCAAGACAATGTCAGGACGCAAGGAGAACCATCCCAGATGGAAGCGCTCTACGGGTCAAGTGGAGAACTTTATGGGACAGGCACTCGGCAAGATGTATGTGGAACGTTACTTCCCCGCATCGTCAAAAGAGCGCATGAAGAAGCTCGTAGGCAACCTCCAGCTGTCGCTCGCCGACCGCATAAAGGCACAGGACTGGATGAGTGACACTACCAAACAGAACGCTCTGGAGAAGCTGAGCACCTTCTATGTGAAGATAGGTTATCCGGACGAGTGGATAGACATGGCCGCTCTGGACATCAATCCGGCCAAGTCCTACTATGAAAACGTGGAACAGTGCCGCAAGTTCTGGACTAACTGGTCGGTGGAAACCAAGGCCGGAAAGCCCGTAGACCGCAACGAATGGCAGATGTACCCGCAGACTGTCAACGCCTATTACAACCCTACAACCAACGAAATATGCTTCCCTGCGGGCATTCTTCAGGTGCCTTTCTTTGACCCGACGGCCGATGACGCGTTCAATTACGGTGCGATAGGTGTCGTAATCGGCCATGAAATGACCCACGGATTTGACGATCAGGGCCGCCACTACGACAAAGACGGCAACATGAAGGACTGGTGGACCGAGACAGACGGCAAGAATTTTGAGAAGAAGGCGAACATGTACGCCGACTATTTCTCCAATATAAAGGTGCTGCCCGACCTCAATGCCAACGGAAAGTTCACCCTTGGCGAGAACCTGGCCGACCACGGCGGACTGCAAGTGGCCTATTTCGCATACAAGACAGCCACGAAGGATGCGCCTCTGTCGGCCATCGACGGTCTGACACCCGACCAGCGTTTCTTCCTTGCTTATGCAGGTGTATGGGCCGGACACATCACTGAGGCCGCAATAAGGCAGCAGACAAAGAGCGACCCCCATTCGTTGGGACGCTGGAGAGTGAACGGAGCCTTGCCCCATATCGACATGTGGTATGACGCATTCGGCGTGAAGGAGGGCGACAAGATGTTCGTTCCCAAGTCGGAACGCCTGTCTCTCTGGTGACAACTGCCACTGACAATACATGGGGAGCAAGGCGTTTTCGGCGTGAAGTGCGCCGTTGATACCTTGTTCCCCATCTTCTTATGATTTTTGTCCCTTGACAAAAATGCGATAAAAACAACGTCTGAACACTAAAACCGAACCGTCAATGCCTTTAAGACTACCCGACAAGCTGCCCGCAATCGAGCTTTTGAAGCGCGAGAACATATTTGTTATGGACACGTCCCGCGCAGCCATGCAGGACATAAGGCCGCTTAAGATTGTCATACTCAACCTTATGCCGCTGAAGATAACCACGGAGACCGACCTTATACGTCTGCTTTCCAACACGCCGTTGCAGCTTGAAGTGAACTTTATGAAGCTGAAAAGCCACACTCCGAAGAACACTCCCATCGAGCATATGATGATGTTCTACCGGGATTTCGAGGAGATGCGCAACGAAAAGTTTGACGGTATGATTGTAACCGGTGCGCCTGTGGAGACCTATGAGTACGAAGAAGTCACCTATTGGGACGAGATCAGGGACATAATCACATGGGCGCGCACCCACGTAACGTCCACTCTCTACATCTGCTGGGCCGCCCAGGCAGGGCTTTACTGCCACTATGGGATACCGAAGCACGCGCTTTCCAAAAAGATGTTCGGCGTGTTTCCGCAGCATACCCTGCAACCCCAGCTGCCTATCTTCCGTGGTTTTGACGACATATTCTACATGCCGCACAGCCGGCACACCGAGATACGGCGCGAAGACGTGCTTGCCTGTCCCGGCCTATCGCTCATTGCCGAGTCGGAAGAGAGCGGTGTGAGCATGGTAATGGCACGCGGCGGACGTGAAATATACATCACCGGCCACTTGGAATACGCCCCCAACACGCTCGATACCGAGTACAAACGGGACAAAGGTGTGAGGGATGATGTGGAAATGCCGGTGAACTACTACCGCAACGACGACCCTTCGCAGCCGCCGCTCGTCACTTGGCGCGCCCACGCCAACCTGCTTTACAGCAACTGGATAAACTATTACGTTTACCAGGAGACTCCTTTCGACATTGACACCATACACTAAGCGATGCAGAGTCTTGAGCTTCTCGCCCCTGCACGCGACCTGGAGTGCGGCAAGGCGGCCATCGACCACGGTGCGGATGCCGTCTATATAGGCGCAGACCGCTTCGGCGCGCGTGCCGCAGCGGGCAATTCCGCGGCCGACATAGCCGAGTTGTGCCGCTATGCCCACCGCTTCCGCACCAAAGTTTACGTCACTGTCAACACCATTGTATATGATTCGGAGCTTGAAGCCACACGCCGGCTGATTGAGGAGCTTGACTCGGCCGGTGTGGATGCCGTGCTTGTGCAGGACATGGCGGTGCTTGGCATGCTCAAGGCCCATCCCCGCATGGCGGCACACGCCAGTACTCAGACCGACAACCGCACTATAGACAAGGTAAGGTGGCTCCGCAGCGCAGGTTTCAGCCGTGCCGTGCTCGCCAGGGAGCTGTCTGTGGATGAGATAGCGGCCATCCACGAGGCCGTACCGGGCATGGAGCTTGAAGTGTTCGTGCACGGTGCGCTGTGCGTGAGCTACAGTGGCTTGTGCTATGCCTCGCATTATTGCTTCAACAGGTCGGCCAACAGGGGCGAGTGTGCCCAGTTCTGCCGTCTGAAGTTCAATCTTGTAGATGCCAACGGCGCTGTTGTGGAGCGCGACCGCCACCTCCTTTCGCTCAAGGACATGAACCAGAGCGGCAATCTCGAACGTCTGGCCGGGGCCGGAGCCACGTCTTTCAAGATTGAGGGGCGGCTTAAGGATGCGGCATACGTCAAGAACGTCACCGCAGCCTATAGCCTTATGCTCGACGAAATAGTGCGCCGCCACCCCGAAAAGTACCGCCGGGCATCGCTCGGACGCTGTTCATACACCTTCACCCCCAACCTCAGCAAGACTTTCAACCGTGGTTACACCTCGTATTTCGCCGACGGGCGGCAGCCGGGCATGTCGTCTGTTGACACGCCCAAGGCCATTGGCGAGTATGTGGGCTATGTCAAGGAGGTGCGGGGCGGCTCTTTCACCGTGGCCGGCACTGCGGTCTTTGCCAACGGCGACGGCCTCTGCTTCATGAACGGCGACCGTCAGCTTGAGGGTTTCCGCGTGAACAGGGTGGAGAACAACCGCCTTTTCCCACTGCGTATGCCCGCCGGACTGCGCCAGGGGCTGCGTCTCTACCGCAACAACGACATGGCTTTCGAGCGTTTGCTGGCACATGACAGTGCCCGGCGCAAGATTTCCGTCATCGCAAGCCTGTCCGCAGTGGACGAAGGTTTCCGCCTTACACTCGCCATAAAGGACGTTTGCGAGGCCAGAGTGACTGTCAGGGCGGAGCATCAGGCCGCACAGAAGCCGCAGCGCGACAATATAGTGCGCCAGTTGGCCAAGTTGGGCAACACCATCTACGAGTGTGACGATGTCAGACTGCCCGACGGCTTCAACTTTTTCATCCCTTCGGGAGTGCTGGCTGCCATGCGCCGTGAGGCAGTCAGCCTGTTGGAGGAGCAGACCTTGGCCGGTTGCCGCTGCCAGACCTTTGACAAGACCGACGCAAACGAGCCTGTGCCCGACTATGGCCGGGCGCAATACCAGTACAATGTAGCCAACAGCGTTGCTGCGGAGTTCTATTCGCACCACGGCAAGCCGCAGGTTTCGCCGGCTTTCGAGCTTGATGCCGACGCCGAAGGGCCGCTCATGCAGTGCCGCTACTGCCTCCGCCATGAGTTCGGACGGTGCGTCAGGCACGGCGGACACAAGCCTGAGTGGCGCGAACCGCTCTCTTTGGCATTGCCCGACGGGCGGCATTTCCGTCTTGAGTTCGACTGCCGCAACTGCCAGATGAACGTCTGTGCCGACTAAACGGTGCGGGCTGTTTTGACAAACAGTGCCTTTACGCATCGTAAACGGCACAGTTACGGTTCGAAAACACGGCATTTACGGCCAGTAAACCGCCCGTTTACGAAGACTAAGGACAGAGAAACGACAAACAATCCCATACAATGAGCATGACAAGCATAATGGACAGACTCTTCAAACCGTCGCTGCGCCGGACAAAAACCGCGCGGAAAGGTTGGGCGGACAGTGCCTCCGTGGCGTTGCGGCGGCCGCTTGCAATAGTGGCAGTGGCGGTTTTCGCCCTGTTTTCGTCCTGTTACAATCCCGCAACCGACACTCCCGACGCCTGGGACCTGACCAAAGAGCAGATGGATTCCATCTCCTTTTCCACCTCACACCACTATTCGCAGGGCTACAACTTCGTGTTGAAGTGCGACAGCATGCGCCTTGTGTGCGAACCGCCCGACGAGTTGCCGTTCGACTCCGTTACCTTTCAGCGCGGCGACCGTGTGGTTGTGGCCGACATAATGGCCATGCGCGGCGACAGTATCGACTCCGTTTGGGTCAAGATAGCCCGCGACCAGATTACCCAGGGCTGGGTTCGCGAGTGCGACCTGCTGGCCGGAGTGGAGCCGGACGACTACATTTCGCAGTTCATCGACACGTTTTCCGACACCCACCTGCTCATTTTCCTGGCCCTGTTCGGCGTTGTAGCCGCCATATACGGGCTTCGTCTGCTCTTCAAGCGCAAGGCCCACATAGTACATTTCAACGACATAGGCACGTTCTATCCCTCGCTTCTCGCGCTTCTCGTGGCCTATTCCGCCACGCTATACGCCACCATACAGCTGTTTGCGCCCGAGATGTGGAGACATTTCTACTATCATCCCACGCTCAACCCGTTCGCTTTGCCCCCGTCGCTCGGCCTGTTTGTCAGTGCGGTGTGGGCCATTGTGATAGTCGGCCTGGCCGTTCTCGACGAGATAAGGCGCAGGTTGCCCCTCGGCGAGGCCGTGCTCTACCTCTGCGGACTGGCCGCCGTGTGTGCCGTAAACTACATCCTGTTCAGCATTTCCACCTTATATTATATAGGCTATCCGCTCCTTTTGGCCTACACAGTGTTCGCCATAGTCCGCTACCGTGCCGGTTTCCCGGTGCAATACGCGTGCGGCAACTGCGGCAAACGGCTGCCCGGCAAGGGCGTATGCCCGCATTGCGGTGCGCTGAACGACTGATTTTGCCTTGCAAACGGGCGGGGCAATCCCGGCAAACTGCCCGTTGAACGGTGCAAACGGGCGATAAATCCATATAAATGAGGATTGTCAGTGCCGCTGCAAAGCCTTACCTTTGCAGCCGGTTGACAACATACATGCAAAAAGTATATGGATAACAAGTTCTTTTGTGCCGCCATACTGATGGCGGCCGTGACGTTTGAGGCAGAGGCAAGGCAACCCGGCGGGAGCACGGGGCACATTGCAGTGGCAAAAACAGACACTTCACGGGTCGTAGATCTTGACGAAGTGATCGTGGTGGCACAGCCCAAGGAGAGCGCAACGCTGCGCCGCCAGCCGCTGAGCAGCACTGTTTTTACCGAAAGCGAGCTTGACAGGCTCAACATACGCGACCTTTCCCGACTGTCATTCCACGTCCCTTCGTTCGTAGTGCCTGCATACGGCTCGCGCTACACCTCGTCTTTCTATGTGCGAGGCATCGGTTCGCGCTCCGGCGACCCTGCCATGGGCGTGTATTACGACAACGTTCCGCTCGTGAACAAGGCCGCCTACAACCGCCACTTCTACCAGTTGGACCGCATAGACGTGCTGCGCGGCCCCCAGGGAACGCTCTACGGCATCAACGCGGAGGGCGGTGTGGTCAAGATATACACCAAGAATCCCATGGCCTACCAAGGCTCTGACATCCGCATGGGCATCGGTTCCGGACTGTACAGCAACCTTGAAGCAGCCCATTACCACCGTCCGAGCGAGCGTTTCGCATTCTCTTCCGCAGTGTTCTACAGCGGTTTGGGCGGCTTTTTCGACAACTCCAACCTCGGAAAGAAGGCAGACCTGACCAACGAAGCGGGCGGTCGCATGCGCTTTATGCTCAAGCCGACGGAGCGTTTCACGGCAGACCTCACCGCAGACTACCAGTATGTCAACCAAAACGCTTTCCCTTACGGCGAGTATAAGGCCGACGGAACGTTTGCAGACCCATCGACTACGGTGATGAACGGCTACAAGCGGCAGATGGTGACGGCCGGGTTGAACCTGTCGTATGCCGCCCCGAAGCTGCTGTTCAGTTCGACTACGAGCTACCAATACCTGAAAGACCTGATGCAAATGGACCAGGACTACCTGCCAACCGACTACATGAGACTGGAACAACGGCAGAAAATGAATGCGATAACGCAGGAGTTGAGCTTGCGAAGCCACGGACTTTCGGCATGGAACCACACCTCCGGCGCATTCTTCAGCTACCAGTGGCTCCGCACAAGCGCCCCGGTCTATTTCGGCGAAGCCATGAACGGGCAGATAAAGGGCAGCATGCTCGGAGCGATAACGGCCAACCCGCACATACCGCAGACCGTAAAGGACATGCTCAACGGATGCACTTTCTCGGACAACTATGTGCCCGGCACGTTCAAGACCCCGGCCTTGAACCTCGGACTGTACCATGAAACCAACCTTAACCTGACTTCCCGGCTGACGGCAACCGTCGGGTTGCGCTACGACTACCAGCACCTTAAGATTGACTACGACACCTATTCGCAGTTCCTTTTCAACTATTCGCTTTCCGTTGGCGGGCATACCGTGGCGAAGAGCAGCCGCTTCAGCTCGCTCCTGCAAGGCTCCGACAGCAAGGAATACAACCAGTTGCTGCCCAAGTTCGCCCTTATGTACAGGCTGGACGGCGGCAACAACGTCTATGCCACGGTGAGCAAGGGCTTCAGAGCCGGCGGTTACAACCTGCAGATGTTCGCCGACATATTCAGAACCGAGCAGAGCGCACTGGGCAGCAGCCTCATGCAGCTTGCAGAAGGCGACTATTCGCAGGAGCACAGTGCCGCAGACTATGCCAAAGTGAACCGTACTATTGCCTATGAGCCGGAGGTTAGCTGGAACTACGAGGCCGGCGCTCACCTGAAAATGTTTAAGGGAAAGGTGCATATCGACCTCTCCGCCTACTATATGCGCATCACTAACCAGCAGCTATCCGTGCTTGCGGCCAACTACGGTTACGGACGTATGATGGTCAATGCGGGGCGTAGCGGCAGCTGCGGCGTTGAGTTGGCGCTGCGGGGGAGCGCACTTTCCGACCGTCTGTCGTGGGCTGCGACATACAGTTACACCCGTTCCACGTTCAGAGACTATACGGACAGCGTGCGCGTGGGCAGCACTTACGGGGAGCGGAGCTACCGCGGCAAGCGCGTACCATTCGTTCCGGCGCACACATTCAGCGCCATGGCCGACTACAGGATAGGCCTTTCGCAGGGCGGAATGTTGCGTTCGGTGACTGTAGGCGCCAATGTTGTGGGCAACGGCAACACGTATTGGGACTCGGAAAACCTCTACTCGCAAAAGCTGTATGCCATACTCGGCGCTCACGTAGCGTTGGATTTCGGGGCGGTAAGGGTTGACCTGTGGGGGCGCAACCTGACAAACACCAAGTACAACACGTTCCTTGTCAACAGTTCGGCTGACCGTACAATGCGTTCGTTTGCCCAGTGCGGCAATCCCATACAGGCCGGTATTGACATCAGTCTGCACTTCTAACGTTCACATACCCAGTCGTTTGCACTTCGCAAGCGGCTGGGTCTTCCTCTGCGGATACATCGTTTCCCCCTCGCAAACACACCGTCTTTCTCTATCAAAAGCGCCACTTTAGTGTCGTAAACGCACGGTTTATGACTCGTGAACCGCCCGTTTACGACGCCTGAACCGCCGGGTTACGGAGCGTAAACCGCCCGTTTGTTACGGAGCAGTGGCGCAGTCCCTTCAAAAATGTTGGGGGCTGCATTTGCCGTGTCGCCCGTTTTTCTTATTTTTGTATGCGGAATTAAACAGGAAAGGCTATGGACGAAAGACAGCGGGTGGAGCAGCTGCGGCGCGAATTGCACGAACATAACTACAGGTACTATGTGCTTAACCAGCCGGAAATCGGCGACATGGAGTTCGATATGCTCATGCACGAGCTGCAGAGTCTTGAGGCTGCGCACCCGGAATGGGCTGATCCCAACTCCCCTACGCAGCGTGTGGGCAGCGACTTGGGCGGCGGTTTCCGGCAAGTGACCCACAAATATCCCATGTTGTCGCTCTCCAACACTTACAACGGGCAGGATGTGGCCGACTGGTACGACAGTGTAAGGCGCGGACTGGACGGTGAGGACTTTGAAGTGTGCTGCGAGCTGAAGTATGACGGCCTCTCAATCAGCCTGACCTATGTGGACGGCAAGCTGGCAAGCGGTGTTACCCGTGGCGACGGAGTGCATGGCGATGACGTTACGGCCAATGTGCGCACCATACGCAGCATACCTTTGGTGCTTCCGGGCACGGGCTATCCTCACGAGTTTGAGATTCGCGGCGAGATACTCATGCCCTGGAAGGTATTTGAACGGCTCAATGCTGAGCGCGAGGCGACGGAAGAGCCTCTGTTCGCCAACCCCCGCAACGCTGCGAGCGGCACTTTGAAGAGCAGAAGCTCAGCCTTGGTGGCCGAACGCGGCCTCGATGCCTACCTGTATTACCTGTTGGGCGACGAATTGCCGTGCTCCGGCCATTACGAAAACCTTGAGACGGCGCGCCAGTGGGGCTTCAAGATAAGCGGAGGCATGGCCAAGGCCAAGACTCTTCAGGACATCTACGACTATATCTCGCACTGGGACACTGAGCGGAAGAACCTTCCCGTGGCCACAGACGGCATTGTGCTGAAGGTGAACGACCTGCGGCAGCAGCGAACCCTCGGCTATACGGCCAAAAGTCCGCGCTGGGCGATTGCCTACAAGTTCAAGGCCGAGCGCGAACGCACGCGTCTGGAGAAGGTAACCTTTCAGGTGGGGCGCACAGGTGCAGTCACCCCGGTGGCAAACATGGCTCCCGTACAGCTGGCAGGTACGGTTGTGAAGCGCGCAACGCTCAACAACGAAGACTTTATACGCAGTTTCGACCTCCATGAGGGTGACAGTGTCTATGTGGAAAAGGGCGGAGAAATAATACCGAAGATAGTCGGCGTGGACGTGAGCGGCCGTTTGCCCGGAGCAAAACCCGTTCAGTTCATAACGCACTGTCCAGAGTGCGGTTCCGAGCTGGTGCGCTACGAGGGTGAGGCCGCTCACTATTGCCCCAACGACACGGGCTGCCCGCCGCAAATAAAGGGTCGGATAGAGCATTTCATATCGCGCAAGGCCATGAACATAGACAGTCTTGGGCCGGAAACCGTTGACGAGTATTACAGGATGGGGCTTGTGCGCAACGTGGCCGACCTGTATGACATAACCGTACAGCAGATTAACGGGTGCGGAAACCGCGAACGCTCGGCGCGAAAGATAGTGCAGGGCATAGCCAACTCGGCGGGTGTGCCGTTTGAACGCGTCGTCTTTGCACTCGGAATACGCTTCGTCGGCGAGACTTCGGCAAAGGTTCTTGCCCGCCATTTCAAGTCTATGGATGCCTTGGCCGGTGCACATTTGCAGGATCTTATGGCGGTTGACGGGATAGGGGAGGTGATTGCCCGGAGCGTAGTCGCCTATTTCCACAACCCGGACAACCTTGAGACGGTGGCCCGGTTGCGCAGTCACGGCCTGCAGATGCAGCTTTCGGAGGAACAGATGCAGGAGACCGGCGACAAACTCAAGGGGAAAACGGTAGTCATCAGCGGCGTTTTCCAGAAGCACAGCCGCGATGAATACAAGGAAATGATAGAACGTAACGGCGGAAAGAACGCGGGTAGCATAAGCTCAAAGACCTCGTTCATACTCGCAGGTGACAACATGGGGCCGGCCAAGTTGCAGAAAGCGGAGGCGTTAGGCGTGCAGATAGTTGGCGAAGACGCGTTTCTCGCAATGCTGGAGTGACGCTCCTTGCAATGCCGGAATAACGCTTTCCGTGCCGTAACACAAGGATTTTACAACACAAATGCAATAAGGAAAGACCATGAACATAGTAGTGACAGACGAAATAGAGCACGTTTGCCCCGGTTTTGTCGGTGCGGCAGTGGAAGCAAACGTAAGGAACACGGAGTTCAGTGCACCGTTGTGGCAGGAGATAGAAGCCCTTGGCGAGGAGTATCGCCGCACATTGACCGTCGAAACCGTGAAACTTTTGCCGGCCATAGCGGCCACACGCACTGTCTATAAGCGTTGCGGAAAGGATCCAAGCCGCTACCGTCCGTCCGCCGAAGCGTTGATTCGGCGCATGCTTCAGGGCAAGTCGCTTTACAGAATCGACACACTTGTTGACCTGATTAACCTTGCGAGCATCAAATACGGGTACAGTATCGGCGGCTTTGATGCCGGCAAATTCGCCGGAACCGTCATCTCTCTTGGCGTGGGAAGGGAAGGTGAGCCTTATGAAGGCATCGGACGCGGCATGATAAACATTGCCGGGCTGCCCGTTTACCGTGACTTGCAAGGCGGGGTGGGTACTCCAACGAGCGACAACGAGCGCACCAAGATTGGCATTGGCACCACCCGCACCTTGATACTCGTCAACGGCTATGACGGAAACCGTGACAATGTGATGGCATGTGCCGCATTCATGCAGGATTTGTTGCGCAGATATGCCGGCAGTGACGGCGGTCTGGTCTCCGCATTTTGACTGTTCGCCTGTCAATACTCGATGAGTTCCATCGCCAACTGCCCTTTCAGCGAGACGTAAGTGTCCAGCATGTAGCAGCTGGCGTTGTCCGGGATACAGATAGTCGTGTTGAAATGGAAGCCACGGCTGTCGGTTTTGTAGAACTCCATGCCGCTTAGTATCGACTGGGAGAGGATTTGCTTGGGTACAAACCGCGAGTACATCCGCTTGTCTATGTCCTTTGAGTACAGTTTGTTGCCGCCTTTGTAGATGCTAAGGTGTATTATGTTGTCGTAATACACGTTGTCAACGGCAACGCCGTCGGGGTTGTATGTGGTATTCACCACCTTGTATCTCGTAGGGTTTATGGCTATGTAGCAGTGATAGCGTTCTCCGGCATACATAACCACGGTGTCTTTCTTGACGACTTCCGTTATTATTGGTACGGTGTGCCTGTTTTCGTGCGTGAAAGCGAGCGCATCGTTGCTGTCATTGCTCTTGTTCAGTTTCACGACATCGCCGTTCGGGTTCTCAAACCACAGCACTTGCGGCGAGCGTCTCACTATCGGGTACTTGCCGTCCGTACCGATTACGAGTGTGTCGCCCATGATTTTGAACGGTGCGGACTGGCTTGTCGAGTCGGGATAGACGATGCTGTCACCGTCAACCTTGAACATTACCTCCTCTGTGTCGCCGTCTATCCAGATGCCTTGCAGCATCTTTTCAGCCTCAGAGTCTTCGGTTGCACCAGCCGTTCCGCCGCTTTTGCCCTTACAGGCGGCCAGAAGGAACACGGCAACGGCCAGCACTGTCCACAAGACACATCGGTTTGTCGCGTTTTTCTTCATGGCATAATGCGGCTCATCGGCCGGTATCGTGGCGCTCATCGGTTGATACTGTGGCTTCATTTGCCGATACAGTGATATTCAAAGCCGTCTTCCTTCAGTTCGTCGGCGTCGAATATGTTGCGTCCGTCAATGACTAACTGGCGCAGCATGGCCTTCTTTATCACTCCCCACGCAGGCAGGCGGAACTCTTTCCACTCGGTCAGCAGCAGCAGGGCATCGGCATTGAGCACCGCATCGTACATGTCGTTGCAGTAAGTGACCGTGTCACCTATGCGGCGGCGACATTCGTCCATAGCCACAGGGTCATACACACGCACAGTGCAGCCTGCTTCAAGCAGCAACCGTATCATTACCAGCGCGGTACTCTCCCTCATGTCGTCTGTTTCCGGCTTGAACGACAGTCCCCACAGGGCTATTGTCTTGCCTTTAAGGCTCTCTTTAGGGTAAATACGGCACAGCTTTTCAAACAGTATGCCTTTCTGTTTCTCGTTCACACGCTCCACTGCCTTCAGCACTTCCATCGGGTAGCCGTTGTCGTCTGCCGTCTTTATGAGTGCCTTCACGTCTTTTGGGAAACAGGAACCGCCGTATCCGCAGCCGGCATACAGGAACTTGCGCCCGATGCGGGTGTCGGATCCGATGCCCGCCCTGACCATATTCACGTCGGCACCCACCCGTTCGCACAGGTTGGCAATGTCGTTCATGAACGAAATGCGGGTGGCGAGCATGGAGTTGGCGGCGTATTTTGTCATCTCGGCCGACGGGATGTCCATGAAAATCACACGGAAATTGTTCAGCAGGAAGGGCTTGTACAGTTTGGTAAGCACCTTCCTGGCCTGCTCGCTCTCCACACCTACCACCACCCGGTCGGGCGACATGAAGTCCTTGATGGCGTTTCCCTCCTTGAGAAACTCCGGGTTGCTGGCCACATCGAAGCCGATGTCAACCCCACGGCGGTCGAGTTCTTCCTGTATGGTGTGCCTTACCTTGCGGGCAGTGCCCACGGGAACGGTGCTTTTCGTAACCACCACGATGTAGCGGTTGAGGTTTTCGCCTATAGTCCTGGCCACTTGCAGCACGTATTTGAGGTCTGCGCTGCCGTCTTCATCGGGAGGTGTTCCCACTGCGGAGAACACTATCTCCTGCTCGTTGAGCACTTCGGCGAGGTCGGTGGTGAACTTCAGCCTTCCGGCCTTTACGTTCTTCACTACCAGCTCGTCCAGTCCCGGCTCGTAGATGGGTATCTCGCCCCTCTTGAGCCGCTCTATCTTGGCTGCGTCCACATCGACACACGTCACTACTGCGCCGGTATCGGCAAAGCAAGTGCCCGACACCAGACCCACATACCCTGTTCCTACAATGGCTATATTCATCGCTCTGATATTCTGTTCATTATTGTTCCCATAGCTTTCCCCATGGGCTTCGCTCCGCCAAGGCTACAGACTGTCGAACGCCTCGGCCTCTCTGAGCGGGCAACCCTTGAGGTCCTTCTCGCTTGTGAGCACGTCCTTGGTGTCAATGGGCCAGTCTATGCCCAGACAGGCGTCGTCAAAGCGGATGCTTGCCTCGTGTTGCGGAGCATAGACGTTGTCCACCTTGTATGTAAACACGGCCTCTTCGCTCAAAACCACGAACCCGTGGGCAAATCCGCGCGGTATAAAGAACTGCCGCTTGTTGTCTTCGCTCAGCTCAACCCCGACATATTTGCCGAACGTGGGGCTGCTTTTGCGCAGGTCAACGGCCACGTCATACACCTTGCCCTTTATCACGCGCACCAGCTTGGCCTGGGAAAACTCCCCTTTCTGGTAGTGCAGACCGCGCAGAACGCCGTAGCTCGACTTCGATTCGTTGTCCTGGACAAAGTCAACCTTGCCGATTTTCTCTTCAAACTCGTCCTTCTTCCATGCCTCAAAGAAGTATCCGCGTGCGTCATTGAACACGCGCGGTTCTATTATAAACACCCCTTTTATGGCTGTCTCCTTGTATTCCATATAGAAAAACTATCAGTTATACTTGTGCAGAAAGTGCAGACGGGCACAAAGGAAGCCCTCTTCCGGAGTGTCGTGTGCAGCTTATCCTATGCAAAGATAATGCAAACGAGCGGAAAGAAAACTTGTTTTCAGTTTCCCGAGTGCAGCTTATCTTATGCAAA
>CAVAPI010000016.1:0-29796 GCA_963590445.1 Lachnospiraceae bacterium
TCTCCACATACTCCTTGGCATAGATGGCATGGGCGGTGTTTCCATAGACGTTGAGTGTGCCCTTTCCCTTCAGTTCGAGGTGGCCTTTGCACACGATACAGCCCTTCTGGCTGCCCGAAGAGGCGTCGGTGAGGGTGTTTTCCGTACCCTTCTTCACGCTCAGGTCTATGCGTTTGCCGTTCTGAATGTCCAGTGCAGCGCCGGAGGGGTTGGCCAGAGTGAGTCCGTTAAGCTCTATTGTGGCCTTGTAGGAGCCGCTCAGCGCAAATTCGCCGTCGGTTGACGAGCCGCTAAGCGTGTAGGTAATCTCGCCGCAGGTGTCGTCGCTCACGTCAGCGCTTTGCTCTATGCTCACGTGTGCGCCGGTTACGGTAGCATCCACATACTTTGCCACATTGCCTGCCACCGTTACCGAGGCGGAAGTGCCGTCGTAAACCACGCTTACGGCATTGTCCGTCACCCCGCTCTCGTCAACATACATCTTCGTAATGTCGCTCAGGCTGACCGTTCTGCCCAAGACCGTCAGCGTTTCCCCATTGTTATATACCATATCCCCGGCCTGTGACGACGGCACGGCATAGGTTACGTTGCCGACAACGACGTTGAGCGTCTGTGCAGACAGGCCGGTCACCGCTGCCAGGGCGAGTGCCGACAAAAGGAAAGTCTTTCTCATTTTACTGCAACTTTAAGGGTTTTACCATTGCTCTTCACTATATACACACCGGCACTCACGGCGTTGCGCAACGCATCGGCGCTGTCGAACGAGCCGATCCTTACGCCCGAAAGCGTATAGACATCCAGTTTGCCGAGGCCGTCGCCGCCCTTTACGTCGGAAATGGCGGTGAGATTGTCGGCGGAGAAGTACATCCGGCTGAGGCTGGCAGCGTCTATTTCGTAGCTGTCCGTGCCGTTTTCGGCCAACAGTTTGCCGTTGGAGAAGGTCATAGTAAGCGAGCTGACGCTTACAGAGCGGACAGTCCCGTCCTGTGTCTCAAACGAGAGATACGGATAGGTGTCGGCTTCAGCCGCTGCAAACGGCAGACCGGCCAGTGACAAGATCAACAGTTTCCTCTTCATAATCCTAACTTCACTATGGTTTGTTTGTATGTTTCCTTTATGTGACAAGCCCGCACCGCAACCGCAAAGCGGCGGCACAACGTCAGGCAAAGTACCGTTTTTCGGCGCAAATATAACCTTCTATGGCTGAAACGCCAACATTTTTCAACCAACACCGCCATTGTCTCAACGAAATGCCTTTTGTTTAAGAAACGACAACGGTCGGGATGCGCCGGCAAAAGTTCCGGGTCCGTTCCCCGAAAGCCACTGAAATTTCCTCAAAATCTCCGAATCGCTCCACGTGATGCGCCGGTTTACTCCTCGACATGCGACAGGGAGTGGATAAAAGACGACGCGAAACTGGTGAGTGTCTCCTTGGGATAGTACTTGAAATAGCGGGTGCTGTGGCGCATATACCATACCATTGCACCCGAATTGGTGTTGTGTACGAAGACGTTCTTGCCCTGTGTGAAGTACCAGTCGGCCGAGTGGCTGCCTGCAAGGCGGAAGATGTCGGCCTTTATCCTGCCGAGATCCTCGTTGCGGGTGCGCTCCACAAACTGTATTTCCTCGTCACTGAAGTTGAACAGATGCACCAGCAGCGCCCATTCAAGCCGCGCCATACGCTCCATGCCGAGCCGGGTTATCCATCCCTGCAGCTTCACATAGTCAACCATGTCGCCCATGTTGCGCAGGAACATGCCGAGGTCTATGATCTGTTTCAGGCAGATTCCCTCGCTTATCACGTAGCGTGCTATCCGCAACATGATGAGCAGCAGGTTGAGAGTGGGCGGTACGACCTCTACCTTCGTGCCGTTGACGATGGCGTAAGCCGAGTCGCAGCACCTTATCTCGCTGTTTATGATGCCCTGAAGGCGGCGGTTGAGCAGCGGATTGGTCAGCTTCTGCGCCCTATGGTGGTGCTCCGCCATAGTTCCGTGCCACAGATACTGCCAGATGCCCTTGTCTCCGACACACGCCTCAGTGCCGTTTGCCTTGGCCCAGTCGTCGGCTTTGCGCCCCTGGGCGGCGAACGGGAAGAAGAAATCGATGTCTCCGCACGTGCGGTGGAGCGGGTTGGGATAGAGCGAAGCCAGCCCCTGCCCCTTCAGGAGTATGGGTCGCAGGTGCATGCCGCCGAGTTTTGCGAAGAGTTCGGACACACAGATGTTGCAGTTGCGGTTGTCTGCCTCGATGCCGGCCACGGTCTTGTCCCACGCATCGGCCAGATCCGGCGGCAACTGCATGAAGAAGTCACCGGCATGATGCCTTATGCCGTCGGCCACAAGGGCTGTCACGCCATGAATGAGCGACACTTGGTATATGCGGCGCCACTTCCACGCCGACATAGGCTCCACTTGCGTGTTGTCGCCAAACGTTCCGCTACGCAGCAAGCGGAAGAAATTTCGCTGGATAACGTCCATACTCTCACGAAAAACGGCGCGGATAGCGCACCAATATGGCCAGTATAGTGGCAACGCCTATGGCCATCGGGTAATACAAATAGGGGACTATGGCCACGGGATTGACCGAGGCGAGACCCGCAGCCATAAGCATTTGCGCACCGTAGGGTATGAGTCCCTGCACGCAACACGACATCGTGTCGAGAATACTCGCGCACTTCCTGTTGTCAACCCCGAAGTGGTCGCCTATCCTCTTGGCTATTCCGCCTACGGTAATTATGGCTACGGTGTTGTTGGCGGTGCAGATGTCTATCACGCCCACCAGCCCTGCAATGCCCAGCTCCGCCCCGCGCTTGCCCCGGATGCGGCGTGTCAGTGCGCCAATGATGTAGTCGATGCCGCCATTGGCCTTTATCACTTCAAGAAGTCCGCCGGCCAGAAGCGTTATGGTCATCAGTTCGCCCATGCCTGCAATGCCTTCGCCCATCGCGCCGAACCATCCATAGACATCAAACGAGCCTTCTAAGATGCCTATCGCCCCGGCCAGCATGATGCCAAGCGTGAGTACAGCCATGACATTCATCCCCATACAGGCCGTAAGGAGCACTACTATATAGGGCAACACCTTGAGATAGTCCACCGGCTGCGCCTCTGCGGCGAAGTCAATGCGGCTGCCCATGAAGACATACACGCCGAGTACCACCAGCGCAGCGGGCAGTACGATGAGCAGATTGGCGCGGAACTTGTCGCTAAGCCGGCATCCCTGGGTGGAGGTGGCCACGATTGTGGTGTCGGAAATGAACGAGAGGTTGTCGCCAAAGAACGAGCCGCCCATGACAACCGCCGTAAGCAGCGGCACGCTCGCGCCCGTTGCGTGGGCTACACCTGCCGCTATCGGGGCAAGAGCCACTATGGTTCCGACGCTCGTACCGATGGAAAAGGAGATGAAACAGGCCGCCACAAACAGTCCGGCAAGCAGCATATGGCCGGGCAAAAGGCCCACTGCGAGGTTGACAGTGGCCTCGATACTGCCCATAACCTTGGCACTGTTGGCAAAAGCGCCGGCCAGTATGAATATCCAAAGCATCAGCATCATGCCGGAAGATCCTGCCCCCCGGCTGAATGTCTCGAGGCGTTGGCGCAAGGGAACACTGCGGCTGACGGCCACGGCATATATGGACGCGAGCATGAAAGCCACGGTTATCGGCACTTTATAGAAGTCTCCTGCAGCTATAGACGTTACCAAATAGAGGCAAATGAACACCGCTAACGGGCTTAAAGCCAGCAATCCTTTTCTTCTGTCCATACCTTATTACATATAAAGCCATGCCGGGGCAAAAGAACCCCGGCACAAACAGTATGAAACTGCGGCTATAGCGTCACGCCGTTCTTGAAGATGGCAATCTCACGGTAGTCGTTCTCCTCGTTGCGCGTCCGTTCGCCGCTTGCAACCGCCAGTATCTTGTCGATGAACTGCGGCACCACCTCATTCCAGTCCTTGCCTTCAACGAGCTGTCCCGCACTGAAATCAATCCAGTTGGGCTTGTTTGCGGCCAGCGTGGGGTTGGTTGCTATCTTCATTGTGGGCACGAAAGTGCCGAAAGGCGTGCCCCGTCCGGTGGTGAAGAGCACGATATGGCATCCGGCGGAGGCCAGTGCGGTGGATGCGACAAGGTCGTTGCCGGGGGCTGAAAGCAGGTTCAGGCCGTTGCATTGCAGCCGGTCGCCATACTCAAGCACACCGCTTACGGGGGCGCGGCCGCACTTCTGGGTGCATCCGAGAGCCTTGTCTTCAAGTGTGGAGATGCCTCCGGCCTTGTTTCCGGGCGACGGATTTTCACCGACAGGCTCGCCGTGGCTGAGGAAATATTCCTTGAAATCGTTGACCATACTGACCGTTTTGCGGAACAAATCCTCGGTCTTGCAGCGGTTCATCAGTATGGTTTCGGCGCCGAACATCTCGGGTACCTCGGTAAGAACGGTAGTTCCGCCCTGCGCAACGAGCCAGTCTGAGAAGCGTCCAACGAGCGGATTGGCAGTAATACCGCTGAATCCGTCACTGCCGCCGCACTTCAATCCGACACGCAACTTGCTCACCGGCACATCCACACGCACGTCCTTGCAGGCCGTAGCGTACAGTTGGCGCAGCAAATCCATGCCCACTTCAAGCTCGTTACCCTCGACTTGCTGCACCACGAGGAACTTTATCCGCTCCTTATCGTAGTCTCCGAGAAGCTCGGCGAACTTGTCCGGCTGGTTGTTCTCGCACCCCAAGCCGAGCACAAGCACGCCTCCTGCATTGGGATGCAGCACTATGTCGCGCAAAACCTTGCGGGTGTTCTCGTGATCACCGCTGAGTTGCGAGCAGCCATAGTTATGGTGCCAGGCGTAAACGGAGTCTATTCCCTTCCCGCCTGTCTCGTTCCGCATCTTTGAAGCGAGCTTTTCCGCTATGCCGTTGACGCATCCTACGGTAGGAACTATCCAGAGTTCGTTGCGCACGCCAACGTCTCCGTTCTTGCGGACATAGCCCTTGAAGGTACGTTTCTCGTCCTTTATTGCAAGAGATTCGGCCACTGGCTTGTACTCATAGGCCAGAGTACCGGCGAGATTGGTCTTCAGATTGTTCTCATTCACCCAGTCTCCGGCCTTCAAGCCTACCTTTGCGTGGCCGATAGGATAGCCGTACTTGATGATGTCCGTACCGGCCGGAGTGTCTGAAAGCAGTATCTTGTGGCCGGCAGGCGTGTCCTGACTGACGGTTATCGCCCTGCCGTCAACCTCTATCACGTCGCCTTTCTTCTTCGATTGCAGACAGACCACCACCGTATCCTTGGGGTCTATCTTTATAAATGTTTGTTCCATAAATCAGTTGTTATTTGTTTTAATGTTTGCAATGGCGCTGTCGTTGTCCTGCTGCAACCGTCCGGCATCGGCATCAGAGCTGTTCGCGGCGGTAGAAGTCTATGTTTTCGCGTGTCAGAAGCTCAATCGGCATATAGTTGACCGGCGTTACCTCCTTCTTAAGCACTATGGCTTCAAACAGGCACTCCACGCAAGCGTAGCCCTGAAGGTAGGCATGCTGCGCGATAAGGAACGAGATGGCTCCCTCACGCAGACACTTGGCGTTCTTGCCAACCATGTCGTAGCCCATTATCTGCACGTCGCGCCGGTTGCTGCGCAACAGGAATTCCCCCACGAGGTGGGCTTTTGAGTTGAGAGTGATGCAGTGGTGGACGTGGGGGTGCGTCTTGAAGAATTCTTCCAGTATGCTGTCGTATTCGGAACGGTCAACATCCAGCGGCAAATTGACCTCTGTAATCTTCACATCGGGGAAGTGGTCGCGCATATAGTGGCGGAATCCTGTCTCCCGGTTCTCCTGTTGCTTGCTCGCAACGTTGGAGTTCTTCATCTGTTTCATCAGCATAATCTCCGTCTCCCGGCCGGCTATGAGCATCAACATGCGCCCTGCGAAGTAGCCACTGCAAAAGGAATCCTGGCCATAGAACGCCAAAGGCTTCAAATCCGGCATATATGAGTCGAGCAACACGAACGGTACCGACTGCTCATGCAGCTTGTCAGTGAACTCACGCGTTATGTCAAGCTTTGAAGGGACTATCACTACGCCGTCAGGCCGGGCGTTCAGACACTCTCCGGCAACCGTTTTGAAGGTGTCAAGGTCAAACCTGCTGTAGTATTTTACCCTGACTGTCACATGGAAATCGCGCCTCCGCTCGCAGGATTCCATTGCCCCGTCTTCTATTTCCTGCCAGTATGCCTCCGATTCGTGCTTGGGTATGATGAAGTAAAACAGGTACTTCTTGTTGTAAGCCAACGCACTCGCATACACATTCGGGCGGTAGTCCATCTCCTTGAGGGCTTTCTCCACCTTCTCGCGTGCGTCTTTCGACACGTTAGGCCTGTTGTGCAGCACCCTGTCCACCGTGCCTACCGACACTCCTGACCGGCTTGCGATGTCCTTAATCCTTATTTTATCAGTCGTCATAGTTCTTTTTACATTTCAAAACCCGTACAGTTGTCTTCTTCAGGGCAACTGCCGTTAGCCGTGTTTCAAAGGCTTTTGCACTCAAACCGTCTGTTTCCTTGGCAGGACTGACCCCCTACCCTCACGTTCGCAAACGATTAGAGTGCAAAAACCGTTTCAATACCGGACGAAACCGATTCATATTGCCTCCATCAACGGCCTTGCCTGACTGCGGCAGCCTGTGGCTTTGTCTTCAGAACCTGTCGGGAAAGCCGTCCCAAACAATTGGTACTGCCACAAAGACCGCCGGGAAAGCCGCCGCAACCCTACTTTGCGTAAAGCGCAACTATGGTCTCGTACTTCTCCTGCTTGCCGCTTGTCTGCTTCGGTTCGCCCACTTTCTTGCCGTATTCATACACTTGCTCGAAGCTGAGCTTGCCGTTCTCGAAGTCTTTTCCGATGCCTGAGTCGAAACTGGCGTAGCGTTCCTTCAGCATAGAGGGCAGTTCGCTCTGCTCAAGTATGGCGGCTGCGTTCTCAAGGGCGCGGGCCATGGCGTCCATACCGCTGATATGGGCGATGAAAATGTCCTCCGGGTCGGTAGAGTTGCGGCGAATCTTAGCGTCAAAGTTGCTGCCTCCGTTGCCCAAACCGCCGTTGCGGATTATCTGCAACATGGCCTGTGTAAGCTCAAAGTTGTCTATTGGGAACTGGTCGGTGTCCCATCCGTTCTGGTAGTCACCGCGGTTGGCATCGATTGAACCTAACATTCCGTTGTCAACAGCCACAGCCAGCTCGTGCTCAAAGGTATGCCCTGCCAGCGTTGCGTGGTTCACTTCTATGTTCACCTTGAAGTCTTTGTCAAGACCGTTGGCGCGAAGGAAGCCGATAACCGTCTCAGTGTCCACGTCATACTGGTGCTTTGTAGGTTCCATTGGCTTCGGTTCGATGAGGAAAGTGCCTGTAAAGCCCTTGCTGCGGGCATAGTCCCGCGCGCTGCGGAGCATGGTTGCGAGGTGATTCTTCTCGCGTTGCATCTGCGTGTTGAGCAGACTCATGTAGCCCTCGCGGCCTCCCCAGAACACGTAGTTGGTGCCTCCGAGCTTGATGGTGGCGTCGATGGCGTTCTTGATCTGCACCGATGCGCGCGCAACCACGTCGAAGTCGGGGTTTGTAGCCGCGCCGTTCATGTAGCGTTTGTGCCCAAACACGTTGGCAGTGCCCCACAACAGCTTCACGCCCGTGGCTTTCATCTTCTCCAGAGCGTAGTCCGTTATGGCCTTCATGCGCTCTTCGTACTCCTCAACCGTCGCCCCCTCGTCAACGAGGTCAACGTCGTGGAAGCAGAAGTACTCGATTCCGAGCTTCTGCATTATCTCGAAACCGGCGTCCATCTTGTCCTTTGCCCTCTGGACGGCGCAGTCTGCCTTGTCCCACTCGTAGGTTCGTGTCTGCCCACCGAACTGGTCTGCCGACGCACCCCCAAGGGTATGCCACCATGCAAGGGCGAATTTCAGCCAGTCTTTCATCTTTTTTCCCATAACAACCTTATCGGCATCATAGTAATGGAATGCCAATACGTTCTTGCTCTCAACGCCTTCAAACGGTATCTTGCCGATTTGAGGGAAATACTCTTTTGCCATAATGCTTGAATGTTTTTAGGTTTCAGGTGCTGTCCATAGGATTCGCACCTTCTTAGTTATCACTTGACTTTGTCTTTGTTCTCTACATGTTCTTTGCCAGCAGGTCTTTCCATGCCTGATAGGCCGTCTGGTACTCTCCGGCGCGGCTCTCGTCGGGACGAATCACCTGCAGCCGCTCCAGTGAAGCGAACGCTTCGTTGTGGTCTTTGTATATTCCGGCGCCGATGCCCGCACCCTTGGCCGCTCCCACGCTGCCGTCGGTGTCATACAACTCGATGGTTGCGCCGCTCACTCCGGCCAGAGTGTCGCGGAAAAGCGGGCTTAGGAACATATTGGCGCGCCCGGCGTGTATCTTCTTTATGTCCATTCCCATCTGCCGCATCACCTCCATACCGTAGCAGAAGCTGAACACTATGCCCTCCTGGGCGGCACGTATTATATGCGCCTTGCCGTGTTTGTTGAAGTTGATGCCGCTGACAACGCAGCCCGTCTCCCTGTTTTCGAGCACTCTCTCCGCACCGTTGCCGAAGGGAATGACCGAGACACCGTCGCTGCCTATGGGCACTGTGGCCGCAAGGTCGTTCATTTCGGCGTAGCCGATGCCCTCCGGAGCCACCGTGCGGCGCACCCATGCGTTGAGAATGCCCGTGCCGTTGATGCACAGAAGCACGCCCAGGCGCGTCTGGCCGGGTGCGTGGTTGACGTGGGCAAAGGTGTTCACGCGGCTTTTCCTGTCGTAATTCACTTCGCCGAGCACCCCATAGACCACTCCCGACGTGCCGGCTGTGGACGCTATCTCGCCCGGATTGAACACGTTAAGGCTAAGGGCGTTGTTCGGTTGGTCGCCGGCTCTGTATGTTATCGGCGTGCCTTGGGCCAGTCCGGTTTCGGCTGCGGCCTGTGCAGACACGCGGCTCTGCACGCCGAACGTGGGCACTATGTCGGGGATAATTGACGGGGTGAAACCGTAATAGTCGAGCAGGAAGCCGGCCACGCGCCCGTTCTTGAAGTCCCAGAACATGCCTTCGCTCAGGCCGCTTACCGTAGTGTTGGCCTCGCCGCTAAGACATAGGGCAAGACAGTCGCCCGGAAGCATCACCTTATGTACCTTATTATATATGTCAGGCTCGTTGTCCTTCACCCATGCGAGCTTAGCCGCCGTGAAGTTTCCCGGCGAGTTGAGCAGATGGGACAGGCACTTTTCGCGGCCTATGCCGTCGAAAGCCTTGTCGCCATAGGGCACAGCGCGCGAGTCACACCAGATGATGGCGTTGCGCAAGGGCTTCATATCCTTGTCCAGACACACCAGTCCGTGCATCTGATAGGATATTCCTATGGCCTTGATGTCGCTCCCCTTGGCGCCGGTGTCGGCCATTACTTTGGCCAGACTCTGCTTTGCGTAGCGCCACCACGACTGCGGGTCCTGCTCGGCCCAGCCCTTCTTGACAGCCAATATTGGCGCTTCCTTCTCGGGGAAGAACGCCGATGCCGCACACTTCCCCGTGTCAGCATCTACAAGCGATGCCTTGACCGAGCTGCTGCCTACGTCAAAGCCCAACAAATATCTGTTTGCCATAATGGGGTTCCTCTGTCTTTTTTCTTATTGTTCCCGTTTACATTCATAATACGTTTACACAACCCTTTTCCCTACCCTCTTTGCGACAAAAAGCTGCACTGCCACAATGTCTGCCTCATGCGGTTTCGGGAAGCGCCGTGCCACTGTGCCGGAACAAACCGGCCATTTGTCCACCGCAAACCGCCCGTTTACGGGGCCTAAACCGACCGTTTGCGCATGCCCGGGCGACCGTTTGCGAAAAGGGGCGCACGGACTGCGGTACGGCATGCGCCACATTTATTTTGAAATGTAGGAAATTAGTTGTAATTTTGCAGCCGCTTAATTATATAAATAAGGTAAAAAGGAGATGATCACAGTGTCTAATCTTGCCATACAATTCGGCAAGAAGGTTCTCTATAAGGACGTGAACCTGAAGTTTACTAACGGGAATATATATGGCGTAATCGGCGCTAACGGAGCCGGAAAGTCAACTTTGCTGAGGGCAATAAGCGGCGAGCTGGAACCAAACAAAGGCTCTGTGGAGATGGGGCCGGGAGAACGCCTGTCAGTATTGGAGCAGGATCACTTCAAATATGACAGCTACAGCGTCAGGGACACCGTCCTGATGGGCCACCAGCCCCTGTGGCAGAACATGAAGGAGCGCGAAGCACTCTACATGAAGCCCGACTTCAACGAAGAGGACGGCATCAAGGTGGCGGAACTTGAGGACAAGTTCGCACAGATGGACGGATGGAACGCGGAAAGCGACGCCGACCAGATGCTGACCAACCTCGGCGTGAAGGACAACCTGCACGACAAGATGATGAGCGAACTGTCCAACACCGAAAAGGTGAGGGTCATGCTCGCCAAGGCACTGTTCGGCCATCCCGACAACCTGCTTCTCGACGAGCCTACCAACGACCTGGACCTGGATACGGTAATGTGGCTTGAGGAATACCTCAGCAACATAGAGCAAACCGTGCTCGTGGTGAGCCACGACCGCCACTTCCTCGACGCAGTGAGCACACAGACGGTGGATATAGACTTCGGCAAGGTCACTGTATTCTCGGGTAACTACTCGTTCTGGTACGAGAGTTCACAGTTAGCCCTGCGCCAGGCGCAGAACCAACGGCAGAAAGCCGAGGAGAAGCGCAAGGAACTGGAGGAGTTCATACGCCGCTTCTCGGCAAATGTGGCCAAGAGCAAGCAGACAACCAGCCGCAAGAAGATGCTCGAAAGGCTGAATGTGGAGGAAATACGCCCCTCTTCGCGCAAGTATCCGGGCATCATATTCCAGATGGAGCGCGAACCGGGAACGCAGATACTTGAGGTTAGCGGGCTGAAAGCCACAGATACCGACGGCACAGTGCTGTTTGACAACGTGAACTTCACAATAGAGAAAGGACAGAAGACCGTGTTCCTCAGCCACAACCCCAAGGCCATGACCGCACTGTTCGAGATTATCAACGGCAACCGCCAGCCCGACGCCGGCGAATACAAGTGGGGAGTGACCATAACCACGGCATATCTGCCGCTCGACAATACCAGTTTCTTCAACTGCGACCTCAACTTGGTGGACTGGCTGAGCCAGTTTGGCAAGGGCAACGAGGTGATGATGAAGAGCTTTCTCGGACGTATGCTGTTCAAAGAGGAGGACGTCCAGAAGAAAGTCAACGTGCTTAGCGGAGGCGAAAAGATGCGCTGCATGATCGCAAGGATGCAACTGCGAAACGCCAACTGCCTCATTCTCGACACGCCGACCAACCACCTCGACCTCGAAAGCATACAGGCTTTCAACAACAACCTCGTCACTTTCAAGGGCAACATACTCTTTGCCAGCCACGACCACGAGTTCATACAGACCGTAGCCGACCGCATTATCGAACTGACTCCCAAAGGCACCATCGACAAACTGATGGAATACGACCAATATATATACGACGAAGACATCAAAGAGCTTAAGGCCAAGATGTACGGAGAGTAGGCCCATGGACTTGCGGCACGCTTTTTGCAGAGTGAAAGGCAACGACATTAAAGCAAAAACAAAGATGAAAAAGGAGAAAGACATAAACGTCACCGACGGTGATGTGCAGGAGAAAGAACAGCAGGAAGGTCAGGAAAACGCATGCAACTGCACGGAAAACTCTGAAGAAAACGGCAACCCGCAAGACGAAACCGCCGAAGACAAGGAGGAAGAGTCGCCGCTTGAGGCCGCCAACAGGCAGATTGAAGAACTGAAAGACAAGTACCTGCGCTCCGTAGCCGAGTTTGACAACTACCGCAAACGCACGCTTAAAGAGAAGGCGGAGCTTATACTGAACGGCGGAGAAAAGGCAGTTTCGGCCATCCTCCCGGTGCTTGACGACATGGAACGCGCCATTGCAAACGGTGAAAAGACCGACGACCCGAAGGTATTGAGGGAAGGTATCGGGCTTATATACACCAAATTCCAGAAAGCACTCGAAAGTTTGGGAGTGAAAAAGATAGAAACGGCTGATGCCGACTTCAACACTGACGTGCACGAAGCGATAGCCATGGTGCCGGGAATGGGCGACGACAAGAAGGGCAAAGTGCTCGACTGCGTGCTCAACGGCTACACAATGAACGAAAAAGTGATACGCCACGCCAAAGTGGCAGTGGGACAATAGTACACCAACTATAAGCCACACAACGGAAAAACGACCTTAATGCAATGGCAAAAAGAGACTACTATGAGGTGCTGGGCGTGGAGAAAACCGCGTCGGAGGACGAGATAAAGAAGGCATACCGCAAGATTGCCATCAAATACCACCCCGACCGCAACCCCGGAAACAAGGAGGCAGAGGAGAAATTCAAGGAAGCCGCAGAGGCTTACGACGTGCTTCACGATGCGCAAAAGCGGCAGCAGTATGACCAGTTCGGCTTCAACGGACCGGCAGGAAGCGGCTTTGGAGGCTTCGGAGGCGGGGCCGGCATGGACATGGACGACATTTTCTCCATGTTCGGCGACATCTTCGGAGGCCGCGCAAGGGGATTCGGAGGTTTCGGAGGCGGACAACACAGGCCGGCACAGTACCGTGGCGGTGACTTAAGGCTCAAGGTAAGGCTGTCACTGGCCGAGATAGCCACAGGAGTGACCAAGAAATTCAAGGTGCGCAAGGACGTTACGTGCCCGCACTGCCATGGCAGCGGCGCCGAAGCGGGCTGTCAGGCCGAGACATGCCCCACTTGCCACGGCGCAGGTGTGGTGACCCGCACAGCGCAAAGCATCTTCGGCATGATGCAGACCCAAAGCGTTTGCCCCACATGTGGCGGAGAGGGCAAGGTCATAAAGGACAAATGCCACCAGTGCGGCGGCAGCGGCGTGGAAAAAGGCGAAGAGGTAGTGGAGATAAACATACCTGCCGGCGTGGCCGAAGGCATGGTTGTGAATGTGCCGGGCAAGGGAAACGCAGGGCCGCACAACGGGGTTAACGGCGACATCCAGGTATATATCGAGGAGGAAAGCAACGACACTTTCGTGCGCGACGGCAACGATGTGGTCTATAACCTGCTGCTTGACTTCCCCACAGCGGCTCTCGGCGGTGAGGCTGAGATACCCACAATAGAGGGAACCAAGGTGAAAGTGAAGATAGACAACGGCACCCAGCCGGGCAAGACGCTGCGTCTGCGGGGCAAAGGTCTGCCGGCTGTGCAGGGCTACGGCCACGGTTGCGGCGACTTGATAGTGAACATAAGCGTGTATGTGCCCAAGACGCTTAACAAGGAAGAGCGGGAGGCGGTAGAAAGATTTAAGGGCAGCGACAATTTCAAGGGCGACTACGCCACGAAACAGTCCATATTCCAAAAGTTCAAGCACTTCTTTGACTAAGGCGAACCGGGCTGCGGCGACAGCGAAGGGGGCAAAGACGGCAGGAAAACGATGATGCGTTCGGCTCAGAAGAGGCGACTCAGGCAATCGGGCACGCCACCTTTGCCCCCTTTTCCTATACATTATTATATACAGGCGCACGGGACTGCCATGCGAAGGCACGGGGACTGCCATGCGAAGGCACGCGCCTGTCACATACGAGCAAACGATTTACCACGCACAACCGGACGATTTATCATATACAAGCAAATGGATTATCGGGAAACGACAGCCTATCTGTTCAGCCAGATGCCGATGTTCGAGCGGCAAGGGGCGGCCGGATACAAGGAGGGACTGCAAAACACTCTTGCGCTGGACGACCGTTTCGGCCATCCGCACCGCAACTACAAGACCATACACGTGGCCGGAACGAACGGCAAAGGGTCGTGTTCGCACACCATAGCCGCCATACTCCAGCAGTGCGGATACAGGGTCGGGCTATACACATCGCCGCATCTGGTGGACTTCAAGGAGCGCATACGCATCAACGGCACTCCCGTTTCCGAAGACTATGTGGTAAGGTTCGTTGAGGAGAACAGGGCTTTCTTCGAGCCTCTCCACCCCTCTTTCTTCGAGGTGACCACGGCTTTGGCCTTCAAGTATTTCAGCGACATGGGCGTTGACGTGGCCGTTATCGAGGTGGGACTCGGCGGCCGGCTGGACTGCACCAACATCATTACGCCCATTGTCTCGGTCATCACCAACATCAGCTTTGACCACACGCAGTTCCTTGGCGACACTCTGGCAAAGATAGCCGGCGAGAAAGCTGGGATAATAAAGCCGGGTGTGCCCGTGGTGATAGGCGAAACGACGGCGGAAACGCGCCCTGTGTTTGAGGCGGAAGCCCGTTCCGCAAGCTCAAGGGCAGTGTTTGCGGAAGACAACCCGGAAGTCACTGCGGCCGAACTGGCCGGTGACGGATGCGGAATGGACTATGCAACGGTTTCATACGGCGCAATTCACGGCGACATGAGCGGCATCTACCAGAAGAAAAACGCCAACACTGTACTGAAAGCCATTGACACTCTCGCGGAAAGCAGCGGCATCTTTGCCGGAAAAGACATCATGGAGTGCGTGAAAAGCGGCTTCTCACAGGTGGCAACCAGTACGGGTCTGGCCGGCAGATGGCAGACCGTGGGACTGAAACCGAGGGTCATTTGTGACACCGGGCACAACGTTGGCGGATGGATATACCTTAGCCGGCAGCTCAAAGCCACGCCCTGCCGCAGAAGGCACATCGTGTTCGGGATGGTGGCCGACAAGGATATAGACGGAGTGCTGGAGCTTCTGCCCAAGGATGCAACGTATTATTTCACCAAAGCGGACAACAAGCGGGCGATGGACGAGCGCGTCCTGCAAGAAAAAGCGGCGGTTTACGGACTGAAAGGCGGCTGTTTCGCCACCGTAAGTGCGGCATTTAAGGCAGCCAACTCGGCCGTTTGCGAAGACGATCTCATATTCATAGGAGGAAGCAGCTATGTGGTTGCCGACTTTATGTCGGCCTTCCATTAGCGGTTTTTAACACACTTGGGGCGTTTTTTCTTGCGCTTCAGTTTGTCATATTCGTTTTTTTTCGGTTACTTTGCAATAGCATAATCAATAACTAAAAACGACGTACTTATGACTAACACCACCACTGAGACCGCGAATATGTGTGGTCTGAACCGCAAAGACTTTCAGACTACGATCAACGGAAAGAAGACTGACCTGTACATACTCCGCAACAGAAAAGGATATGAAGTGGCAATAACCAACTACGGAGGGGCGGTTGTCGCAATAATGGTGCCGGACAAGGACGGCAAAGTGGCGAACGTCATACAGGGACACGACAATATCCAAGATGTAATCAACAGCCCCGAACCGTTTCTCTCTACGCTTATCGGACGCTACGGCAACCGCATAGCACGAGGAAACTTCACCCTGAACGGCAAGGAATACCAGCTTGCCGTAAACAACGGCCCCAACGCGCTGCACGGAGGCCCCACAGGTTTCCACTCAAGAGTATGGGATGCACGCCAGATGGGGCCGCGTTCACTGGCGCTACACTACGTTTCAGCCTACGGGGAGGAGGGCTTCTCCGGTGAATTCAGGGTCACAGTGGAGTTTACCTTTACCGATGACAACGAATTAGTGATTGAGTACCTCGCCTGTACGAACAAGAAAACGGTGATGAACCTTACGCACCACGGTTTTTTCAGCCTTGCCGGAATCGCAAACCCGACACCTTCCATCGACAATCTTGTTTGCGAAATCAACGCCAACTATTATATTCCCATCGACGAAACGTCCATCCCCACAGGCGAAATACGCTTTGTGGAAGGCACACCCTTTGACTTCCGCACACCGAAACCCGTGGGTAAGGACATCGATGCCGACGACATACAGATAAAGAACGGTGCCGGCTACGACCATTGCTTCGTGCTTAACAAAAACGAAGAGGGCGAGCTGAGCTTCGCAGCCAAGGTGACAGAACCCAACAGCGGGCGCACTATGGAGGTTTACACGACCGAACCCGGCGTGCAAGTCTATACTGACAACTGGGCAGACGGCTACAAAGGACAGCACGGAGCCACATTCCCGCGCCGTTCCGCCATCTGCTTCGAGTGCCAACACTTCCCCGACACCCCCAACCACCCGTATTTCCCGTCGGTAGTGCTCAATGCGGGCGAGCAATACAAGCAAAAGACCATCTACAAATTCGGCGTGGAGAAATAGAGACTCCAGCCTGTAGGAGCGGAAACGTCTGCGTATAGAAGTGAAAACGTCTGTACGGAGAAGGGGATTTTCACACTTGGAAGTGAAAACCGCGACTGTGGAAGCCAACAACTAACAAACTTATTTCATAAAGACACACAAGAAAATGACTAAAAACCAACAACCGAACTACACATTCGCACTGATTGTCGTGTTCATCGTATGCTTCCTTATAGGATTCATCACCACCATGAACAACTCGATGATTGCGTTCTGCTCAGAAGCATTCAAGTTGTCAGCGCAAGAAGGCCAATATGTCAACTCTGCATTCTATGGTGCGTACCTGCTTTCCATACCTTTCGCACTGCTGATGAGCAAGGTCGGCTACAAGAACACGCTGATTCTCGGTCTGGCAGTCGCCGGTATCGGGTTCATGATTAACTCGTTCGGCATCACCTGGGCGATAAATGCCGGGGCAAATGTCTATGCCATATTCCTCGCATCCATGTGCCTTGTGGCCATGGGCGTGGTGATGTTGCAGAACGTGGCGAACCCTTACGTGATGGTTCTCGGCTCTCACGAGAAGGGAGCATTCCGCATGACACTGAGCCAAGCGTTGAATTCCGTGGCAACAACCGTCGCCCCGCTGTTCATAACCTATGTGATAATAAACGGCAAAGTGCCGGCCCCGGAGTTCGTACCCGGCCCGTTCTTGGGGTTGGGAGCGTTCACCCTGCTTATATGCATAATACTTGTATTCCTCAAGCTGCCGAAAATCGACGAGAGAAAGCAGGCTGAAGAGGCCGGATTGCACCGCGAATACAAGAGCAGTGTGTTCAAATACCCCCATGTATGGCTGGGTGCTTTGGGCATATTCATGTATATGGGTCTCGAAATCGGTGTCCCCTCCATGCTGCCATACCGCTTCAAGCTCCTTCACCCGGACATGGACACGGCAGCACTGGCAGCCTTGTCCACCGGATACCTGTCTTATTACTGGGGCGGAATGATGGTCGGGCGTTTTATAGGTGCAGGTATCCTCACGAAATTCAGGCCCCGCAAGCTGCTTACCGCATGCCTTTGCCTCGGCGCAGCGTGCATTGCCATCTCCCTTGTGTTTGAAAACAGCATGATAGGCATCTGGTTCATGCTCGCAGCTGGACTGTTCCACTCCGTAATGTGGCCGCTCATCTTCAACCTCGGCCTGCAAAAGCTCGGCCCGCACACCAAGGCAGCGACAGGAGTCATCAACACAGGTGTCATCGGAGCGGCAATCCTGACTCCCATCATGGGCATTATCGTTGACAACACCAACGTTATCGTTGCGCTGTGCGCAATGTTTGTCTTCTACGCCTACATCATCTGGTTCTGCAACTTCGGCAGTCGCATCGGCTTAGGCATAACCATACACGACGAAGACTTTTGACTTGGCACAAGACTTTATTAACTCTAAATATAAAAAGACATGGATATTGAATTTGTAAGAAGCCGTTTCCTGAAGCATTTCGACGGCAAGGAAGGAAGTATATATGCCTCTCCGGGACGCATAAACCTCATAGGTGAGCACACAGACTATAACGGCGGTTTCGTTTTCCCCGGCGCTGTGGACAAGGGAATCATGTGCGAGATACGCCCAAACGGAACAGATACGGTCATGGCCTACTCCATTGACCTGAAAGACCGCGTGGAATTTAAGGTTAATGACCCGCAGGGGCCGCGCGCAAGCTGGGCGCGCTACATCTATGGCATCGTTCAGGAGATGAAGAAGAGGGGCGTTGATGTCAAGGGTTTCAACACTGCCTTCGCCGGAGACGTGCCTCTGGGGGCGGGAATGTCCTCGTCGGCTGCGCTCGAAAGCTGCTATGCGTTCGCCCTCAACGACCTTTTCGGCGACAACAAGGTGAGCAAGTGGGACATGGTGCTTGCCGGGCAAGCCACAGAGCACAACTATTGCGGCGTGAACTGCGGCATCATGGATCAGTTCGCCAGTGTTTTCGGCAAGGAAGGCTGCCTCATGCGCCTCGACTGCCGCAGCCGCGAGTTTGAATACTTCCCCTTCAAGCCCGTAGGCTACAAGTTGGTGCTCGTGGATTCGGTAGTAAAGCACGAATTGGCCGGCTCTCCCTACAACGACCGCCGCAACAGCTGCGAGAATGTCGTAAAGCACATTGCCGCAAAGCACCCTGAGGCCAAGTTCGAGACCCTGCGCGACTGCACATGGGAGCAACTTGAGGAGGTCAAGGCAGAGGTTGGTGAAGAGGACTACCGCCGTGCCAAGTTCGTCTTGGGCGAAAAGGACCGCGTACTCGCCGTGTGCGACGCCCTCAATGCCGGAGACTACGAGACAGTAGGCCAAAAGATGTACGAGACCCACTACGGTCTGTCAAAGGAATACGAGGTTTCATGCGAAGAACTCGACTACCTCAACGACATAGCCAAGGAGAACGGCGTCACAGGCAGCCGTATCATGGGCGGCGGCTTCGGCGGTTGCACCATCAATCTGGTAAAGAACGAGCTTTACGACAAGTTCATTGCTGACGCAAAGGAGAAGTTTGCCGCCAAGTTCGGCCACGCTCCCAAGGTCTATGATGTCGTGATAAGCGACGGTTCGCGCAAGATCTGCTGATTGGAGCGGCAAGATTTGCTGATTGAAGCAATGGGGATTGCCTGACCAAGAGGCAATCCCCATATTTCATAAGGGGCGACAGACTATTCCTGCCGCCCCTTTTCTGTATCTTTCCCACAGACGCTCCAAGATGAAACGCACTGCCCGGCATCCGTAAACAGTGCGTTTACGGAGCGTAAATGGCACGTTCACGGATGCGAAACCGCCTGTTTGCGATGCGCAACCCGCCCGTTTGCAACGGCCAACCCCAAAGACGGTGCAAATTTATACAGAAACACACTTGGAAAACGTGCGGCAAGAAAAGTGTAACGCCCACAACCAACAGCTTAAAGGTTGAAACTATGCGGGCAAAGGATATACTTTTTTACAGGAATATTTCTACGTTTGGGAAATATGTGGTATTTTTGTGCTCGTAAAACGACTGTAACATTAATCTAATTAGAACAAAATCATAGTAAAAAGACAATGGCAAAAGTTGTAACATTAGGAGAAATCATGCTCCGTCTGTCCTCTCCCGGACAGAAAAGGTTCGTACAGTGCGACACATTCGACGTGGTTTATGGCGGCGGTGAGGCAAACGTGGCTGTAAGCTGCGCCAACTACGGCCACGATGCGTACTTCGTGACCAAGCTGCCCAAGCACGAAATTGGCCAGTGTGCCGTTAACTCGCTGCGCAAGTTCGGCGTTCACACCGACTTCATCGCACGCGGCGGCAACCGTGTAGGCATCTATTACCTTGAGACAGGAGCCTCAATGCGTCCGTCAAAGGTGGTTTACGACCGTGCGGGCAGCTCCATAGCAGAGGCAGACCCCGCAGATTTCGACTTCGACAAGATAATGCAGGGCGCCGACTGGTTCCACTGGAGCGGCATCACACCCGCTATCAGCGACAAAGCCGCCGAGTTGACACGCCTGGCGTGCGAGGCGGCAAAGCGCAACGGCGTCACCGTGTCGGTTGACCTCAACTTCCGCAAGAAGCTGTGGACTTCCGAGAAGGCGCAAAGCATAATGAAGCCGCTCATGAAGTATGTGGACGTGTGCATCGGCAACGAGGAAGACGCACAGCTCTGCCTCGGTTTCAAGCCAGAAGCCGATGTTGAGGGCGGCAAGACCGACGCCGAGGGCTACTACGGCATATTCAAGGGCATGATGGAAACGTTCGGTTTCAAGTACGTCGTTTCCACACTGCGCGAGTCAATGTCGGCCACTCACAACGGCTGGAAGGCTCTCATCTACAACGGAAAGGAGTTCTACCAGAGCAAACGCTACGACATCATGCCCATCATCGACCGCGTTGGCGGTGGCGACTCGTTTGCCGGCGGACTGATACACGGCCTTCTCACCTATCCCGACAACCAGGGCAAGGCTCTTGAGTTTGCCGTTGCCGCATCGGCACTGAAGCACACCATACCCGGAGACTTCAACATGGTAAGCCGCGAAGAGGTGGAAAACCTTGCCGGAGGCGACGCTTCGGGACGCGTGCAGAGATAACATACTTACACCAACAAGACAAGAAAGGAATAAATACAAGCAATGGCAAAGTTTGACAAGATAGCTGTTCTCACCAAAATGGGACAGACCGGAATGGTTCCGGTGTTCTATCACAAGGACGCAGAGATTGCAAAGAAAGTGGTAAAGGCTTGCTACGACGGTGGCGTGCGCGCCTTCGAGTTCACCAACCGTGGCGATTTCGCCCACGAGGTGTTCGCCGAAGTGGTCAAGTATGCCGCAGCGGAGTGCCCCGAAATGGCTCTCGGCGTAGGCTCAGTCGTTGACCCGGCCACGGCAGCCCTCTACTTGCAGCTCGGAGCTTGCTTCGTTGTAGGCCCTCTGTTCAACCCTGAAGTTTCCAAGGTTTGCAACCGCCGCCTCGTACCCTACACTCCCGGATGCGGAACCGTGTCGGAGGTTGGCGCCGCTCAGGAGACTGGCTGCGACCTCTGCAAGGTATTCCCCGGCGATGTGCTCGGCCCCAAGTTCGTAAAGGGAATGATGGCTCCGGCGCCCTGGTCGAAGCTGATGGTAACAGGCGGCGTGTCGCCTGACGAGGAGAACCTCTCCTCTTGGATCAAGGCCGGCGTATATTGCGTGGGCATGGGTTCCAAGCTGTTCCCGAAGGACGTGATAGCAGCCGGCAACTGGCAGGCTATAACCGA
This sequence comes from Lachnospiraceae bacterium, assembly GCA_963590445.1. Classification (GTDB taxonomy): domain Bacteria; phylum Bacteroidota; class Bacteroidia; order Bacteroidales; family Bacteroidaceae; genus Prevotella. The sequence continues at coordinate 21,008 of CAVAPI010000016.1, forward strand.
CAAATGCGCCGAGGCACTTGGCTACATCGCTAAGGCACGCGCCTGAACACACACTTACAAAAGGCTTCCTGTGGCTACTATGCGCGGGAAGCCTTTTGTTTTTATCAGCTTGTTCGCACGAAGGCAATCCGGAAGTGGACAGGCTGAACGACACATCTTATGCCTTCCACTACCGCAACCTCGACTCCACAGACACTTATGCCCGCAAGGCTTATCTCTTAGCTCCAAGCTATAATGAAGGAAAGGCCGAGGCCCTCAACAACATGGCCTTCGCAAGCATGGGGCGAATGGACTACACCATGGCCAAAAGACAGCTCGACGAGGTCACAGCCCACACTGACAACTACATAGAACTGCTCGTTGCCGAGGTGCAACAGATGCGCCTCTGCCAGCGAATGTCACGCAACAAGGACTTCTACGACTACCGTGAGCGCGCGGACAGATGCCTGAGGCGCATTGAAGAGGAGCGCGACAAGCTGCCGGAGCGGCAGAAGCGGCGACTGGACTACGCCGAAACGGAATACGCAATAGTCAACTCAACATACTACTACTATGTGCGCCTGGAACGACAGTCGGCCAAGGCTCTCGAAAACATCGGCTCAAGCGATGCCATACACAACGACACCGCACAATATCTGAACTATATATATAATGTGGGGGCAGGAGGCATAATTGCCAAAGGCACCCAAGAGGAAATATACCGCCAGGAGTTCGCCCTGCTGCTGAAATGCCTTGTCATGGCCAAGGACAACGGCTACACGTTCTTTGCGGCCAACTCGCTTGAAGCCATGGCCGAACATCTGCTCATACACAAGCAAGGCCAGGCTCTCTCCGAGACCTTCCGGACATCACTGCAAGCCATCGCTCCAGGCGTAAGCGACAGTCTCATGGCAGGATGGATGGCAGAAAACGCACTCTACCTGTTCAAGGAATACGGCGACATATACCAGATAGCAGGGGCCGAACGCACCCTCGCGTCGTGCTACACGGCCATTGGCGACTATCGTTCCGCCCTGATTCATCTGGAACAAGCCCTGTCCGACGCGCGAACCGCACAGGCTCCCGACCTTGTGGCAAGCATACGCGAACAGTTGAGCGTGGCCTATTCGGCCATAAACGACAAGGCGGCGAGCGACTACAACCGCAACATCTACCTGGACCTGCAGGAAGAAACACGCCAAGACCGCTCGCTTGAAGCGCGCGCCGACGCATTAGGCCACACGGTTACGCTGCTCAACACGATGACAACGGTCATTCTTCTTGCCATAGCCCTGCTCCTGTTCTTCCTGTGGCTGTTCGCCCGACTCAACAAACGGCGGCAGAAACGGCATGGCACAGACACTCTGCTTGCGCCGCTGCACGAGTGGGAACAGGCAAACGAACGGCACAAAGCCGAACTGCGCAGGAAAAGCATCGAGATAGAAGACCTCTGTGCGCAAAACGAACTGCAACGCCAAACCAACGAGTGCGGCAATGTGGACAGACGGGCGAAAGTGTCATTGGCAAGCGGCATACTCCCGCTCATTGACCGCATGCGCCACGAGACCGAACGGCTTGCCTTTAACAGCGAAAACGAAAGCACAAGAGAGGAAAGGCGGCAGTACATCATACAGCTTGCGGCCAAGATAGAGGAATACAACGGCGTGCTTACGGAATGGATACAGATGAGTACGGGACAGCTAAGCCTGCATATCGAGACATTCCCGTTAGCTCCGCTGTTCGCGATGGTGGCAAAGAGCGAAACGAGCTTCCGAATGAAGGGCATTGAACTGGCAGTCGGCAACACCGATGCCGTCGTGAAGGCCGACAAAGTGCTGACCCTGTTCATGCTCAACACACTTGCGGACAACGCCCGCAAGTTCACTTCACAGGGCGGAAGGGTGGACATTGCCGCCGAAAAACGCGAAGGATACGTGGAAATATCCGTTAGCGACAACGGCTGCGGCATGACCTGCGAGGAGCTGAAGGCCGTGTTTGAGCGCAAGATATATAAGGGACACGGTTTCGGACTGATGAATTGCCGCGGCATAATAGAGAAATACCGCAAGACGAGCCGCCTCTTCAGCGTATGTTCCATAGGAGCGACATCGGAGAAAGGACGCGGCAGCCGCTTCTTCTTCCGCCTTCCGATGGGAGCGGTGAGGGCGGTTTTGGCATTTGTTCTATGCGCTTTGCCCATGTTTGCACAGTCACAAACCGCGGCCGACACTGCCGGACAAGCCGCCAAAGCAATGGACTTTCAGACAGACAATGCAAAGGACTATGCCTCCAAAGCCGCCCGTTTCGCCGACAGCGCATACTTTTCAAACATCGCCGGTACATACAGCAGGACTGTTCAGTTTGCCGACTCATGCCTGAAATACCTCAACCTGCAATACCTGACCGCCCATCCCCACAGCCGTATTCTGCTGCACAAGCGCGGCAACACGGCATTGACTCCGCCCGAAATAAGATGGTTTCACGACAGTGTGCGCGCCGACTTCAGCGTCATACTCGACATTCGCAACGAGACGGCGGTAGCGGCTTTGGCTCTGCACGACATGCCTTTGTACGAATACAACAACAAAGTCTATACGCAACTGTTCAAGGAACGGTCTGCCGACAATACTTTGGCAGACTACTGTAGGGTGATGCAGCAGTCGCAAACCAACAAGACCATAGCCATAATGATGTTTCTGCTGGTGCTGCTGCTCATATTCCCTGCCTACTACTTCCTCTACTACCGCCACCTGCTCTACTACCGGTACTGCATGGAGCGCATCGACAGGATAAACAGCATACTGCTCGACAACCTGCCGCAAGCCGAGAAGCGCGAACGGATAGTGCAGATTTCAACCGAAGAGTTCCGGGGCGAACTGCAAAACGTGGCTCGGCGCATTGTGCAAACCATAGACAAAGAGGCCGAAGATTACCGCCTCATGGCCGATATCATTGAGGAGAAGACTTGCCGACAACGCCAACTGGAGTTTGAAACCAACCGCTATTATGTGAACAACGCCGTGCTCGACAACTGCCTCTCCACGCTCAAACACGAGACTCTTTACTATCCCAGCCGCATAATTCAGCTTGCCGACGAGGGCGACAAGGCCATAGAAGACTTGAAAGAGACCGTGCGCTACTACCACGACATATACAACACGCTGTGCGAACAGGCCGTCGCTCAGGCTCAAACGGTAAGGATGAAACTGAAAACAATCAAGGCCGGCGACCTGTGCGCCAATGCGGACAGCCGGCTGACGGTGGTTGGAAACCGGCAACGTTTGGACTACATGCTGCGGACACTGCGCCGCCAGCTGCAAAACGCCACCGTTGAAGAGTCATGCGACGCACTCGAAAGTGACCGCCGCTATGTGTCGCTGACTCTGAAAGCGATATATAAAGATGGGCAAAAGCCGCCCTCGACCGACGAGATGTTCACTCCCAAGACTGAGAACATCCCGTTCTTGATTTGCCGGCAGATCATGCGCGACCACTCCGAAGCCACTTCCTTGCGCGGCTGCGGCATGGATACAACTTCAGACGAACACACTCTGACAATAAGAATAGTCCTACCCGGACGCAAACAACACTAATAGACAGCAATGGAAAAGTTCAAAGTGATAATAGTTGAGGACGTTCCCCTCGAGATGAAAGGCACTGAGGGCATATTGCGCAGCGACATTCCCGAGGCGGAGGTTATCGGCACGGCCACGTGCGAGAGCGAATACTGGCAAATAGTAAAGCGCGAGACACCGCAACTCGTGCTGCTCGACCTCGGACTTGGCGGTTCAACCACTGTCGGAGTGGAAGTCTGCCGCCGCACCAAGGAGAAGTTGCCTAACGTAAAGGTGCTTATATTCACCGGCGAAGTGCTCAACGAACGGCTGTGGGTGGACGCCCTCGATGCAGGAGCCGACGGCATAATACTGAAGTGCGGAGAGATGCTGACGCGCAGTGACGTGCGTAGCGTGATGGAGGGCAAACAATTGGTGTTCAACCAGCCGATATTGCAGCGCATAGTGGACCGCTTCAAAGAGTCGATAGGCAGGCAAACTGCCTGTCAGGAGTCGCTTATAGACTACGAGATTGACGAATATGACGAGCGTTTCCTGCGCCATCTGGCTCTTGGCTACACCAAGGAACAAATAGCGTCGCTGCGCGGCATGCCCTTTGGGGTAAAGAGTCTGGAGAAAAGGCAGAGCGAACTGGTACAGAAGCTGTTTCCCGACGGCAACGGCGGTTTGCCCGTCAATGCCACACGCCTTGCGGTAAAGGCAATAGAGTTGCACATTATCGACATCGACAATCTTGAAGCCGATGAGGAATAGGACGATTGCCCGGCTGGCCTTTGCGCTTTCGTTGACCGAATGTGTGCTTGTGGCTGCATCGTGGGTGGCAAGCATACTGGTGCCCGATAGCGATATGCGCAGTTTGCTTACCGGCGAAGGCATACGGTGGTTCGTTGCGCAATTCACGCAAGGCCTGTTCGCACCCGTGCCGCTGTGGATTATAGTCTGGTCAATGGCCGTGGGCTGCGCTTCAAGCAGCGGCATAGTCAGAGCCGTCGTTCGCAGGCATAGTCCCCTGCTCTATCGCGAGCGCGCCGCACTCTGCTTCGCCACGGCAATAGTCGTCGTGTTTGTTGCCGCCATGGCCTTGCTCACCATACCGCCGCAAGCCGTTCTATTGAACGCCACCGGAGGTTTGTTTCCCTCGCCGTTCAGTTCGGCCATCGTGCCTGCCACTGCCCTATGCGTGTGCGCCGCCTCGGTGGTCTATGGCTTCACTGCCGGCAGTCTCCAGACGCTCACTTCCATATACATATCGTTAGTAAAGGGTATGCAAAAGGGCGCTCCCTTGCTGCTTCTATATATCTTATTAATCCAAATATATTATTCTCTTACGTTTGTCTTTGGCCAAAACCCCAACTATTAGGTATTGCGGAGGCATGGAATATGCGCTACTTTTGCAACGTCAAAAAGAACGGAAAACCATTTAAGACAGAATAAGAGATGAATAAGACAATTGTTATTTACGGATCCTCAACCGGCACTTGCCAATCGCTGGCAGAGAAGATAGCCGGAGAGTTGGGCGTTGACGCTATAGACGTGCAGTCGCTCAACGCAGACACAGTGAAGGAAAACACCAACCTCATCCTCGGCACTTCCACATGGGGAGCCGGCGAGATGCAGGACGACTGGTATGAAGGAATAAAGGTGCTTCAAAGCTCTGACCTTGCCGGAAAGACCGTCGCCATCTTCGGTTGCGGCGACTGCGAGTCATACGGCGACACGTTCGTTGGCGGCATGGGCGAACTTTACAACGGCATCAAGGACAGCGGAGCAACGTTTGTTGGCCAGGTGGCCACCGACGGCTATACCTTTGACGACAGCGACGCGGTGATTGACGGCGAGTTTATCGGCCTTCCGCTCGACGAAGTGAACGAAGACGACAAGACCGACGAGCGCATAAGCAGCTGGATTGCCTCGTTCAAGGATAAACTTTAAGCACAAAAAAGAGATTCATAAAGTATTTGTTTAGTTTTAATGAGACTAAGGCTTGCTGTGAAGCAGGCCTTTGCCTTTTTATACCCATACTGAATGGCTCTACGGAAAACATACGCTGCCGGGCATAACTACGCTTGCCAATGATAATAACGACGGTTTGCCGAGAACAGGAATCCCGGTCAAAACGTGTTGATGGCATCCCACTGCATCAGGTCTTGACGTATGTAACCAATCTTCCCGTTGACCTTTGTCTTGTACCAATCATGGTCATCATCGCCGGAAACCAAGCCCAAACATGGATACACCTCAGGTATGCCTTCGCCGCTGTCGCTTATGCTGCACACTATCGGGCTGCTCTTGCCTGGCGCTCTCCGCACATTCACACGCCTTGCGCCGTCTCCGGCAATGTAGATGCAGCCCTTGCCCTTCCTCGCGTCATATTCCACAATGCGCCTTCCTGCCTTCTTTACGAATACAAAGTCCTGCACGCTGATAAAACAGCTGTCTCCACAGTCGGCAATGTAGCGCGCTTCATTGCCGTTGCTGTCAATAACAACCTTGGCCGACGTTGCCGATTGCGGTAATGTCTCCCACCACGGCGAGTCGATACTAATGTCTGCTGTGGGACGAAAGTCGCGGCAGCGCCACACTATAGTGTCGCCCTCAGTCATACAGGCATAAAGGAAGTTATTGTATGTTTCCGACTTCATGTGATATATAGGAGTGCCCTTGACCGATGTAAATGGCGCGCCCTTGAACAACGTATCTACAAGACAGAACCCTACCATAGAGTCGTCGGCTGTTATCCTTAGCGTGAAGTCGCCAACCTTGCCGTTGGCCCATCTTGTGGCAGGGGTCAGCCAATACGGAATGGTAAATTTCCCATAATTGTTGTAGCTCATACGGTACTTGTAGGTATGGTGAACCACATTCAGACCATGCTTGAACGGAGCCTCGAAGCTATATGCGCAGGCATACCCAACCACACTGCCGAGATTCGGGTTATATATAGTATTGTCGCCCACAGGCATTATCGTGTCAGGAGCTTCGCCTGCGCCCTTCCGCCCGGCCATATTGAGAGGCTTGAAGCCGGAGTGTGGAAAAGCTCCGCCATTAATGGCGACCACGCTGTTGCCGCACTTCAACCGCTCACCGTTCATATTCACCGTGAAGTCCTCCACGTGCGGATGTACGCCCCGGCGGTTCAGCGGCTCTGTGTCGCCGCATTGTGCGCTTGCCTCAAAAGCCATCGTCACCGTCTTTGGACTCCCGCTGTTGGCAAACTCATAATATACATCGACACGGGCAAAGCTGTCCGTGCCTATGGTTATTGTCAGTATTTCCTTAGCCGCCGATATATCGGTCCCAACCGTCGGCACGAGGAAGTTGCCGCTTGTGAAACAGACCCCGTCGTTGGCCTCCACGTTCTCTGCACACGCCAACATCATGGCGGCAAATGCCAATAATATCCTTCTCATACGTTCGCTCATATAATATGTGTCATACTTCTGCGAAGTTACAACTATTTGTCGGAAAGACAAGATGCCGCCCCATTTTCTTCATCAAGTAATGTTCAAAAATAAGTTGCGCAGGTTCGCTCTGCATTTTTAGTCGGCTTTGACGACTTCTCTGAAGGAGCATAGCGGGCTATGTGACTGAAAAGAAGCCGCAAAAACGGCCAAAAAGAAAGAGCGGAGACATGTCAAAGTATAATAGACATCTGCTGATATATTACTTATGTACGGATAATTTTGAACACCTACTTATCCTTAATTCTTCATTTTCCCGTTCCCACTCCGAGCATTCCTCGTTCCTACTTCGAGCACCCCTCGATCCTACTACGAGCACCCCTCGTTCCTATCATTAGGAAGTGTTAACGGCTGCGAGGGCTAATGTAAACGCTTTTTAACACAAAATTCTTGAACATATCAAGATAATGTATTACCTTTGTCCGGTTTCTCTACGAAAAGATTGTGTTGTCAATGGATGTTTGTTCCTTTGCAGCAACGCTGAAGTCTTTGGGCAATGTAAGTTTGCTCTTGCATAGGAGGTACGTCGCCCTCGGCGTACCATTCGTGCGAAGATGAAGCGCATGGGCAAACTTGGCAGCCCCCGTACCATCCGTTCACATGACAGCAAACATTCTGTCCTAACCATCGCTTGCCGAACATTTTGTTTCCTTATCTTTTGTTTGTTCAGAAAAATACAATATCTTTGCCGTTGGACAGGTTGGCGGATTGTGTCGTGAACACATGAAGCCGATGCGTCCAAGCCTCAGTCCACGCCGAGCCTTTTGCAATGTTTCGCACTTGCAGATAAAGGAGGGCTGGGTGGGTAAAGAGGCACGACATAATTAAGGCGTTTACTTGACGCTCTGTTTGAGACGGTCTGTAATCTCACAAGCTGTTGTCCTGACAACGGGCAGCGGCAGAGCCACAGGCCGTGGGACGGACAACAGGATGGTTCTCCACGCTTTTTTATGCCTGTAAATCAAATAAGTTTAATCGCCATTGTGGGAGGACGAATGGCAAAAACACATTAGTTTATGAAAATCGATACCAATTTGATTGCAAAGAGCATCAAGAGCGCTATCGGAAACAGCTCTTCTCATTTTAGAAGAAAAGAAACTCTGGCCGGGCGTTTAGCCCGTACATCACTCCTCTTCCTCTTTGTGCTGTGCAGCGCAATGGTCTCGGCTGAACAGGTGCAAGTGACACTTACTGAAGCCGGCACACTGTCGGAGAAAATCGGCGATGACCAAAAGTACACAATCACGAGTCTGAAAGTGTCCGGCCCGATCAACGGCACGGACGTGAGGTATCTGCGCGAGATGGCGGGAATGGATGTCAATGGTGGAATTACTGAAGGCAAACTCACTGACTTGGATCTGACTGACGCAAACATTGTTGAGGGCGGAGAATGTTATTATGAAGATTTCTATGCAAAGAATGACACGCTCGGAAAATACATGTTCTATGACTGCGGGTTGACAAGTATAAAGATTCCCAATTCCGTGACAAGCATCGGCGACTGGGCGTTCTATTATTGCTCAAGCCTGACTTCAGTCCCCATCGGCAATTCCGTTACGAGCATCGGCCATGGTGCGTTCAGTGATTGCTCAAGCCTGACCTCCGTAACCATCCCCAATTCCGTGACGAGCATCGACGACTATGCATTCAGTTATTGCTCAAGTCTGACTTCTGTCACAATCGGCAAATCCGTGACAAGCATCGGCGAAAGTGCGTTCTATAATTGCTCAAGTCTGACTTCCGTCACAATCGGCAAATCCGTGACAAGCATCGG
>CAVAPI010000017.1:0-29512 GCA_963590445.1 Lachnospiraceae bacterium
TACAACAAAAACTAAAAGGTTAGAATGGACTATTTGGCTACCGCTGAATAGTTACTTCGCGCAACCGCGCTGTTAAAAATCAATAAAACAGGCATGGGGAACAGTTGCCGCCGCATATAATAATGGGAAAAGCAGTACCTTTGCATCCGATTTTATACAGTTAACATAAAGTCTAACGTTATTAATGTAATCATTAAACAATTATGTCAGAACTAACAAAAAGCGTCAAGCCATTGGAAGACTTCAATTGGGAAGAATTTGAGAATGGCTCACAGGCAAATGTCAGCAAGGAAGAACTTGACAAAGCCTACGATGAAACCCTCAACAAAATCTGCGAGCATCAGGTAGTGGAGGGTACGGTAATCTCAGCCGACAAGAAAGAGGTGGTGGTGAACATCGGTTACAAGAGCGACGGCATCATTCCCGCAAGCGAATTCCGCTACAATCCCGACCTGAAGGTTGGAGACAAGGTTGAAGTGTATGTGGAAAACCAGGAAGACCGCAAGGGTCAGCTCATCCTTTCGCACAAGAAAGCTCGTCTGAGCAAGAGCTGGAGCCAGGTCAATGCGGCTCTCGACAACGAGGAAATCATCCAGGGCTACATCAAGTGCCGCACGAAGGGCGGTATGATTGTCGATATTTTCGGCATCGAAGCATTCCTTCCGGGCAGCCAAATCGACGTACATCCTATACGCGACTACGACCAGTTCGTAGGCAAGACCATGGAGTTCAAGGTGGTGAAGATCAACCAGGAGTTCCGCAACGTGGTCGTTTCCCACAAGGCACTCATCGAGGCCGAACTGGAAGCACAAAAGAAAGAGATCATCAGCAAGCTCGAAAAAGGCCAGATACTCGAAGGTACTGTCAAGAACATCACCTCATACGGCGTGTTTGTTGACCTCGGTGGCGTTGACGGACTCGTGCATATCACCGACCTTTCTTGGGGACGTGTTGACGACCCGCACAAGGTTGTTGAGCTTGACCAGAAGATTAACGTTGTCATACTCGACTTCGACGACGAGAAGAAGCGCATAGCTCTCGGTCTGAAGCAGCTCACTCCCCACCCATGGGATGCCCTCGACCCGAACCTCAAGGTGGGCGACCACGTGAAGGGCAAGGTCGTTGTCATAGCCGACTACGGCGCATTCGTGGAGATACAGCCCGGAGTTGAGGGACTTATCCATGTTTCCGAAATGTCATGGAGCCAGCACCTGCGCTCAGCACAGGAGTTCCTTAAGGTAGGCGACGAGGTGGAAGCCGTAGTCCTGACGCTCGACCGCAACGAGCGCAAGATGAGCCTTGGCATCAAGCAACTCAAGGAAGACCCGTGGGAAACAATCGAGATAAAGTATCCCGTAGGCAGCAAGCACAGTGCAAAGGTTCGCAACTTCACCAACTTCGGCGTGTTTGTCGAGCTTGAAGAGGGCGTTGACGGACTCATACACATCAGCGATTTGTCATGGACAAAGAAGGTCAAGCATCCTTCAGAGTTCACTCAGGTGGGCACAAACATCGACGTTGTCGTGCTCGACATCGACAAGGAGAACCGCCGCTTGAGCCTCGGCCACAAGCAATTGGAGGAGAACCCCTGGAATGCCTTTGAGGAAAAATACACCGTAGGCAGCATCCACGACGGCAAGATCATCGAATTGCTCGACAAAGGCGCGGTGATTTCGCTTGAAAAGGACGTTGAAGGCTTCGCCACACCCAAGCACCTCGTCAAGCAGGACGGCACTCAGGCAGCCCTCGACGAGACTCTGCCATTCAAAGTCATCGAGTTCAACAAGGACAGCAAGCGCATCATCCTTTCACACAGCCGCACTTTCGAAGACGCACAGCGCGACGAGAAGAAGGCAGTCAAGAAGGTTCGCACAAAGAAAGAGGAGACTGTGAAGATTGACAACCAGCCCGCCTCTACAACACTTGGCGATCTGGATGTGCTCGCACAGCTGAAAGCCAAGATGGAAAACGGCGAAAACTAACCGCCGACCGTCCACACAAGAACCGACACCCTAACGAAAACACACTTTCGATTATAGCCACGGGCGCACCATCGCAGGATGATGCGCCCGTTTTCTGTGCGTTCTGCGGCAACGGAAGCGGGGAACAACAACAACGGAAGCGGGGGTCGCAGCAAAGGAAGCAGCCGTTTTGATGGTTAAATGCACGCTTCATGCGCAGGAAAAGGCATACGGCTAAAGCCAGCCGCACTACAAAAGGCGTGAACCGGTAATTCCACTATTCCTGTCGTAATCCTTTATACATTATATAACGTTTGTCGGTGCAATGTGCGACGATTAACGAATAGTTACATACCGCTTCTTGAGCCTAAAAAAAGCAAAAACAACACGACTCTCTGCCGCATATTCCGCGTTTATGCGTACCTTTGCATTAGATGACAATGCCACGTTTATGAAACGTATCAAGACTTTTCTCGTGAAGATCAGCCGCTCCAAACCGCTCAAATATGTGGTTGTCGCCACATTGGGAACCGTTATAGTGGGTTTCGCCGATGACAACAGCATCTGGAACCACTACCGTAACAAGCGCAAAATAGCGGAGCTACAAGACGAGATAGGCAGGTTCCGCAGCCAGTACAAGCGAGACATGGCACGCCTGAAGGCGATTGAGAGCAATCCGAAGGCCGTCGAAAAGATAGCACGGGAACGTTACTTCATGAAAACCGACGAGGAGGACATCTTCGTCTTGAGCGACGACGTGCAGCAAACGCAACAGCAATCCTATGAAACAACTGAATAAGACAGAGAATATCATATTCCTTCTGGGCGCAGTGCTGATGGTTGTCGGCAGCGGGGCGCGGGTCTTTGCACTCGCATGGTCGCCCTACGTGTTTGCCATGGGCGCAATAGCTTTCGTACTCATGCAGCTGAAGCAGAAATACGAGGGCGACAGCCTAACCATACGCCGTCTGCGCAACATCACAGTGGTGAGTGACTTCTTCTTTCTGCTGGCCGCACTGCTCATGTTCGCCGACTTGGACAACCTGTTCGGCCTGCCGCTGCTCTTCTATGTGCAGTATGTGCACAACAACTGGGTGGTGGCACTGCTCGTGGCGGCGGTTTTGCAGCTCTACTCCACCCACCGCATCGGACGCGAGCTGGAGAAGGAGGGAAAAAAACGCTAAAAGAGGCGGCATTAGTTTTAATTTGACTGAAATTATTTCATCCCCTCAATATATCCATGTATATTTGCGGCAATGATGAAGCGTAAACTTTCCATGAACAAATCCATACTCCTGTGCGCCATGACGGCCGTTCTCACCTCGTGTGTCAGCTCGTTCAGCGTGCAAGGCTCCTCGTCAGTGTCGTCACTCGACGGAAACAAGCTCTATTTGCGGGTAATTAAGGACAACGAACTGAAGAGTCTTGATTCCTGCGACGTCATTCACGGGCAGTTTAACTTCAATGGAGTGCTCGACACCGTGCGCATGGCCAACCTGTTCATGGGCGACGAGAGCCTCATGCCCATCGTTCTCGAAGGCGGAGAGATAACCATAAAGATAGACAACGCCAGCCAGACGGTCAGCGGAACGCCGCTCAACGACAAGCTCTACCAGTTTCTCGACAAGCACAAGCAGCTTGACAACCAGCTGACGGAGCTTTCGCACAAGCAAAGCCAGATGATGCTCGACGGAATAGACGAGGACACCATCAACGAGCACCTCTCTGCCGAAGCAGCAAGGATAGCTGCGCAGGAAGACAAGCTGGTTACCACCTTTATAATAGACAACTTCGACAACGTACTCGGTCCGGGCGTGTTCATGATGCTGACCAGTGGCTACAAGTATCCCATACTCACACCGCAGATAGAGGACATAATGAGCAAGGCAACAGCCAAGTTCAAGAGCAATCCATACGTGAGAGACTACTATCAGACGGCCACGGAAAATGAAGCAAGGATGCAGGGAATGGAACCGGGACAGGCTCAGGAACAACCCATGCAGCAGCCTCCGTCAGCCCAACTGCCGCAACATCCGGAGCTGAACGCGCCCCAACAATAAAGGAAAAGCATGAAAACGCTGATAAAAAACGCACTGATTGTAAACGAAGGGCATACACACAAAGGCTCGATAGCCATCGAAAACGAGACGATAACCGGCATATCCGACAGCATGACACAGCCCGAAGCGTCGTTCGACAGGACGATTGACGCTTCGGGCTGTGTCGTTATACCGGGTGTAATAGACACCCACGTACACTTCCGCGAGCCGGGTCTTACCGACAAAGCCGACATGGAGAGCGAAAGCCGTGCCGCTGCGGCAGGTGGAGTGACCACGTTTTTCGACATGCCAAACACCGTTCCGCAGACGACAACGCCGGGCGCCCTTTCCGAAAAGTTCGCCTTGGCGGCCAAGAAAAGCCACGTCAACTACTCGTTTTTCTTCGGCGCGACCAACGACAACGCCGCACTTCTATCTCAGACAGACCCGCACGAAGTGCCGGGAGTGAAGCTCTTCATGGGTTCGTCCACAGGAAACATGCTCGTGGACAGTGCTGATGCACTTGAAAAACTGTTCTGCTCATCACCGCTACCCATCATGGCGCACTGCGAAGACACCTCCGTCATAAACAGCAACATGGCTGAAGCCAAGGCCAAATATGGCGACGACCCTGACATAACGCTGCATCCGGCCATAAGAAGCGAGGAAGCCTGCTATCGCAGCACCGCCACTGCCGTAGCCCTGGCCAAGCGTTTCGGGGCGCGACTGCACGTGGCGCACATCACAACCGCACGTGAACTGGAACTGTTCTCGCCCGACGACAAGCGCATAACGGCCGAGGCAGTAATCGGGCATCTGCTCTTTACAGATGAAGACTACACCACACTCGGTGCAAAGATAAAGGTGAACCCTGCCATAAAGAGCCGCACCGACCGCGGCGCGCTGCGCCGCGCACTGACCGACGGACGCATTTGCACAGTGGCAACCGACCATGCGCCTCACCGATACGACCAGAAACAAGGAGGATGCAGCCGTGCCGCTTCGGGTATGCCCATGGTTCAGTTCTCGCTTCCGGCCATGCTGGAACTCGCTGACGACGGAGTTTTGACCGCAGAACGTATGGTTGAACTGATGTGCCATGCCCCTGCACGATTGTTCAGCGTGAGGGACAGAGGTTTTCTGCGCCCCGGCTACAAGGCTGATATAGCCATCGTGCGCAAGGGCGAGCCTTGGGTTGTCAGCAAAAAACTTATTGAAAGCAAGTGCGGATGGAGTCCTTTGGAGGGACATACGTTCCGCTGGAAAGTGGAACACACGCTGTGTAACGGCCATGAAGTGTACGGCCGGCAAGGCATAGACCATTCTTACATAGGACAAAAAGTGGCCTTCCGCTGACACAATACGGCAGGCAAAGGGCAGAACAAGCACAAGCAGCCCGACTAAAAGCACAAGTTTTCTGACAAAAAAGCACAAGCAGCCCGATAAAAATCCCCGATGAGAAAGCTGATAACATACGACATAAGCGAGCTGGTGCCGTATATCAACTGGATATACTACTACTTTGCATGGCAGATACGCGACCGCCAGGAGCAAGAAAAGCTGCGTCTGGAGGCGGAACAGGCTCTTTCGTCAATAGAAGGACGCTACCGCGCCCATGCCGTGTTCAGAGTTGAGGATGCCAACAGCGACGGCGACGACATAATCCTTGGCGGAAACATAAGGCTGCCCATGCTTAGACAACAGCAGGAGAAGCCGGACGGGAAACCCAACCTGTGCCTTGCCGACTTCATAAGGCCACTGTCGTCGGGCAAAACCGACCGCATGGGACTGTTCGCCACAACGGTTGACATAGGCATGGAGACAGACTTTGACAACGACAATTACCTGAAAATGATGCACCAACTGCTCGCTGACCGCCTTGCGGAGGCCGCCGCCGAGAAGCTGCACGAGGACACAAGGAAGACATATTGGGGCTATGCTCCCGACGAACGGTTGACTATGGACGAGCTGCACGCCGAGAAATTCCAGGGAATACGCCCGGCCGTCGGCTATCCATCGCTGCCCGACACAAGCCTGAACTTCATTATCGCCGACGCACTCGGCGCGAAAGACATCGGAATAAGGCTTACGGAGAGCGGTGCAATGAAGCCCCACGCCAGCGTAAGCGGCCTCATGATTGCGCATCCGCAGGCCCGCTACTTCTCATTGGGCAAGATTGGCGACGACCAACTGCACGATTACGCCCGCAGGCGAGGTGTCCCGGTGGAGATGATGCGGAGGTTTCTAAGCGCAAGTCTAAGGTAAAGCCGTACAAGTCCAAGACCAAGCAAGTTAAAAGATTAAACAAACGCATCGCAAGTCCAAGACCAAGCGGGTCAAAAGTCAAGGCTGACACAGTGAAAGGCCAAGGCCGGCGCATCGCAAGTTCAGGACTAAGCGGATGAAAGTTTAAGATAAAAGCCAATGATTGCAAGGGTTTTCATACCGATACTGCTAATGATTTTGCTGGCCGACCTGTTCGTTGACCTGCACTACCTGCGGCGTTCATCGCGCCACAGGCTTCTAAGACGTGTGCTATGGTGGCTTCCCGGAGCAGTCATGGCGGCATTTACCGTATATATGGCAATGCTCCCCGACTTCGCACCGGCCGAAACGGGAATACTGAACACCTACCTTTTTCTTTTGGGCTTTCTCGTTGTGCCCAAATTCATGTTCGCTTTCTGCTCCATAGCGGGCTGGCTGGTGCGCAGGCTCAGCGGTTTCCGTATAAAACGCAACTACGGCCACCACGCCGGACTGGCACTTGTGTTCGTGCAGTGGTACATTCTCATTTACGGAGCAACCGTTGGCTTCAGCAAACTGACCGTGCGCCACGTTGATTACTGTTCGGTTGAGCTTCCGGCAGACTTCGACGGCTACCGTATAGTGCAGTTTTCCGACGCCCATGTAGGCACTTACGCCAACGGCAAGAGGCACATTCTGGAGAAAGCCATTGACTCTATCAACAGCCAAAAGGCCGACTTGGCGGTGTTCACGGGCGACCTTCAGAACATGAGACCGTCGGAAATATATCCTTTCATGCCCATTCTCTCCAAAATACGCGCCAAGGACGGTGTCGTATCCATACTCGGCAACCACGACTATGCGGTATATGTAGATGCCGACCACAGGACAAAGGAGATGTATCAGCGCGAGATGACATACCTGCAGCGCCGGATGGGATGGACACTGCTGCGCAATGAGCACCGCATAGTGCGCCGTGGCACTGACTCAATCGTTGTGGCAGGTATGGAAAACGACGGGGAAAGCAGACTTGCCCCCAAGCTCGGCGATGTGGCAAAGACGCTGAAAGGGCTGTCGGGCGACCCGTTTACGGTGATGCTCCAGCACGACCCCACCTGCTGGCGGCGCAAGATACTGCCGCAGAGCAAGGCACAGCTGACCCTTAGCGGCCACACCCACGCCATGCAGTTTGAGTTGTTCGGGTGGTCACCGGCATCACTTATATATAAGGAATGGGGAGGAATGTTCTGCGAAGGGGCGCGTGCCATCAACGTGAGCACCGGTCTCGGCGGCTTTATGCCGTTCCGCTTCGGCGTACCCGGCGAGATTGTGGTGATAACACTGCACGTCAAGAAGAAGGAATGGCCCCTTCCGGGTGCGGAAAGAACCGCCGGACTTACTGAAACACCAAAGAAAAGACTATGAAATACCTCTACCGAATCTACCAACTCCTTGTGGCACTGCCCATAACCGTTGTCGCCACGATACTGACCGCCCTTGTTGTCACTGTCGGATGCACCGTTGGCAACGGCCATTTCTGGGGCTATTACCCCGGAAGGTGGTGGGCTTGGATAATCACAAGGGCGTTTCTGCTGCCCGTAACCGTCGAGGGACGGGAAAATATCGAGCCGGGACACTCCTACGTATTCGTGGCTAACCACCAGGGAGCGTTCGACATATTCCTCATATACGGCTTCCTTGGGCGCAACTTCAAGTGGATGATGAAGCGCCAACTGCGCAAGATGCCGTTCGTAGGCTTTGCATGCAAGATGTCGCACCAGATATTTGTGGACAAGAGAGGGCCGAGCAAGATAAAGGAAACATACGACAAAGCGCGCACAACCCTAAGAAGCGGCATGAGCGTGATGGTGTTTCCCGAAGGCGCACGCACCTTTACAGGCCACATGGGAGTGTTCAAAAAGGGTGCTTTCGTGCTGGCTGACGAGTTGCAACTGCCCGTTGTGCCGCTGACAATCAACGGTTCGTTCAACGTGATGCCGCGCATGAACGACGGCCACTGGGCTGTATGGCATCCGCTGCGCCTCACCATACACCCGCCAATATATCCTGTTGACAAGGGCAGTTCCAACATTAGGGCGACAATGAGCCAGAGTTACGACTCGGTAATGTCGTCATTGGCAAAGGAATATCAGGGATTTGTGGAAAACCCTGACCAATAGGCAACCACAAACCCCTACCCTCTTGTGCGCAAAAGCTGTTCCTTTTCGTTCATAAGCCTGTTTTGGTTTATGAACGAACCTGCTGTTTTTATGCCCGGACCTATTCCGGGAGTCTGGGATAGCGGCGTGTCCAACCGTCCAAACGCAGCCTCATCACACCGAAAAGGGCCTCGCTGAAGATGCCGCCGCTCATCTTTGACACGCCTTCGCGCCTGTTTACAAACACAACCGGCACTTCCTTTATCCTGAAACCTATCTTGTAGGCCGTGAACTTCATCTCTATCTGGAAGGCGTAGCCCTTGAAGCGTATCTTGTCAAGCTCTATGGTCTGCAAGACGCGGCGGCGGTAGCACTTGAAGCCGGCTGTCGTGTCGTTCACCTTGAACCCTGTGACAAACCGCACGTACTTTGAGGCGAAGTAACTCATCAACACACGCCCCATAGGCCAGTTTACCACGTTCACGCCCGACACATACCGCGAGCCTATGGCCACGTCATAGCCCTCGTCATGGCACGCTCCGTAGAGTCTCGGCAGGTCGTTGGGGTCGTGGCTGAAGTCGGCATCCATCTCGAAAATGTAGTCGTAGCCGCGCTCCAAAGCCCATTTGAAGCCCGTGATATAGGCCGTTCCAAGCCCCTGTTTGCCCGTGCGCTCTATGACAAACAGCCTGTCGGCAAACTCCGAGTCAATCATACGGTGCACTATCTGCGCCGTTCCGTCGGGCGAGCCGTCGTCAATCACGAGTATATGGAAGCACTTTTCGAGTGCGAACACAGCCCGTATAATCTTCTCGATGTTCTCCTTCTCATTATACGTAGGGATGATGACAATGCTGTCGCTTGGGTTCTTGGTCATAATGTCGGTTGTATCTTTTGTCAAGGCCGTTACTTTCTATTATGCAAAGGCAGTGCAAACGAGCGGCAAGAGAACTTGTTCTCAGTTGTCCGAGTGCGGCCTGCCTTATGCAAAGGCAGTGCAAGCGAGCGGCAAGAGAACTTGTTCTCAGTTGTCCGAGTGCGGCCTGTCTTATGCAAAGGTAGTGCAAAAATCTTGAAAAGGCCCAAGTCCGCATGGTTTTTATTGGCATCTGCAAACACCGTCCCAACCGTTTTTGCAAGACGCTCTGCCACTGCGCCTTAAGAAAACCGCCCGTTTGCGGGTCGTAAACAGGCCGTTTGGCCATCGTAAACACGGCATTTACGATGGCCAAATGCCATGTTTACGAACGCAACTGCGGCGCTTGCCGCCCGCAATGCCGCAACCGGCAACGATTTAACCGCCTCGTCAGCATGATGTTTAGGCGAAAAACCGTAACTTTGCAGCAGGATAAAAGATTGTAACAATGGACATTCAAACAGTGGCGGTACAGATGGTCGCCTTGTTTTTGCTGGTTATCGCGGGCTATGTGTCCCGCAAATGCGGCCTGATGGGCCAGGATTTCGACCGCAAACTGTCTAATTTCGTGATACAGGTGACCGCTCCGTGCCTCGTGATTGCCTCTACCATGGGCGACGTGATGCCCGACCGCAGCCACATACTGCCCCTGTTGGGAGTCGGAATGGCCACCTATGCGGTGCTCATCGCGCTGGCCTACGTCCTGCCAAGGTTCATGCCGGTGAAAGAAACCGACCGCGGCATGTACAGTTTCATGCTCACTTTCGCCAACGTGGGGTTCATCGGCTACCCGATAGTGGCCTCCATATTCGGCCACAGTGCGGTGTTCTACGCCTGCATCCTCAACGCTCCCAACACCCTGACCATCTTTGTATGGGGCGTAATGTTCGTCACTGGCGACAAGGCGGGCAAGTTTAACCCCAAGCTACTGCTGTCTCCTGCCATGATAGCCACCTACATTTCCATCGTAATCGTGGCGTTCGGCTGGCGCGCACCGTCGTTTATAGCCCAGCCGTTCACGCTTCTGGGCAACATGACCGTGCCTGCCGCACTGCTGGTGATAGGCTCCAGCATAGGCGGAATGCCCGTCAGGCAGATGGCTGGCAGTGCCGGAACATACGTGATGTGCCTCTTCCGGCTGCTCCTGCTGCCCGTCGGGCTGTTCTATCTGTTCCGCCTCTTCGGCGTGGATGCGCAGATTGACGCCATCAACGCCGTGCTCATAGGCATGCCGGTGGCCTCGTTCGGCACGATGTTCTGCATGAAATACAACAAGGACACCACGGTTATGACCCAGGGAACGTTCCTTTCCACCGTCCTGTCGGTCGTCAGCATACCGCTACTGGCACTCATAATCACGTGAAAGCCGGCCTTTCTGCCGGCAATCCAGACCTGACGCGAACATAAAACCAACCATAATACAAACAGAAAGAGAACCTTATGAACAGAATTTGCGAACTTTTCGGCGTCCGATACCCCATCGTTCAGGGCGGAATGGTGTGGTGCAGCGGCTGGCGACTGGCCTCCGCAGTGAGCAATGCCGGCGGCTTGGGACTGCTCGGTGCAGGCTCCATGCACCCCGAAACGCTGGTTGAGCACATCAGAAAGATGAAAGAGTCCGCGCAAAAGCCGTGGGGAGTTAACGTACCCCTTATGTATCCGGAGATAGACCGCGTCATTGACATTCTCATAAGCGAGGGTGTGGGCATCGTGTTCACCTCGGCCGGCAGTCCCAAGAAGTACACTTCGCGGCTGCAAGAGGCCGGCATCAAGGTGGCACACGTGGTGTCGAGCAGCAAGTTTGCGGCCAAATGCGAGGAGGCAGGGGTCGATGCAGTGGTGGCAGAAGGCTTTGAGGCCGGCGGCCACAACGGCCGTGAGGAGACCACAACGATGGCTCTGATACCGCAAGTGCGGCGCGCCACGTCGCTGCCCCTTATTGCTGCGGGCGGCATAGCGAGCGGCGAGGCCATGCTGGCGGCCATGTGCCTCGGTGCAGAGGGCATACAGGCGGGCACTCTCTTTGCCCTTTCGGAGGAGAGTTCGGCCGACGAGGCTTTCAAGAAGCGGTGCACCGCACTCGCCGAGGGCGACACCATGCTATGCCTGAAGAAGGTTTCGCCCACGCGTCTCGTCAAGAACGAACTGTTCAACAAGGTCATTGAGGCAGAAGACCGCGGAGCTTCAGCCGACGAACTGCGCCAGTTGCTCGGCAAAGCCGCATCGAAACGGGGCATATTCGAGGGAGACACCGACAACGGAGAGCTGGAAATAGGCCAGATAGCATCGGCCATAAAGGAGATAAAGCCCGTAGCCGACATCATGGAGAGCATGGTTTCCGGGTTTGAAGAGGCCAGGAAACGGGTGGCCGGCATAGGCTTCTGACACCGCAAGGCACACCTTCAGACAGGCAACAGGGGCAGCGGCGGATGCACAGTCAGCCGCTGCCCTTTCCATACAACCCGATTTTCATCCGTCATGTGGAAGTATTACGCATTGCTTTCAGCCTTCTTTGCCGCACTGACGGCAGTCTTCGCCAAGCTCGGAGTGAAAGACATCGACTCAAACCTTGCCACCGCCATACGCACAGCGGTCATTATGGCCGTCACGTGGGGCATAGTCCTTGCAGCCGGACGCACCGCCGAGATAAGGAATATAGGCGGCCACACATGGCTGTTCCTGCTTCTTTCGGGAGCAGCCACGGGACTTTCGTGGCTTTTCTACTTCAAAGCGTTGCAGACAGGCGACGTTTCGCGCGTGGCTCCCATCGACAAACTGAGCGTGGTCATTACCATTTGCCTGTCGTTCCTGCTGCTTAAAGAGCCGGTAAGCGCCAAGGTGGTGGCAGGAGCGGTGCTCATAACGGCAGGAAGCATAGTGATGCTCGTCTGAAAACCGCCGGGTTGGCTATCGTAAACCGCCGCTTTACGTGTCGCAAACGGGCGGGTTTTCACTGCCAAACGGGCGGGTTTTCACGAAGCAGACGGCTGTTTGCGGTGCGGCAACGCTTCTTTAATCAGCCAAAAGCATCCGCCTTACCGCTTTTTTTTCATACCTTTGCAATGCATAAACAGCACTGCCTGACATGACAAAAACGATAATCGCCGGTCCTTGTGTCATCGAATCCGCCGGGCTACTCGACACCGTGGCCAAGGAAATAGTACGGATAAACGACAAACTTGGCACGGACATAATCTTCAAAGCCTCGTTTGACAAGGCCAACCGCACCTCCATTTCATCGTTCAGAGGACCCGGAATAGACAAAGGGCTGCAGATGCTGGCCGACATAAAGGCAAAGTACGGACTGAAACTGCTCACCGACATACACGAAAGCTGGCAGGCCAAGCCCGCCGGAGAGGTGGTTGACGTGGTGCAGATACCGGCCTTCCTGTGCCGGCAGACCGACTTGCTTGTGGCAGCTGCCCGGACTGGCAGGACAGTGAACATCAAAAAGGCACAGTTTCTCAGCGGGAAAGACATGCGCTACCCGGTGGAAAAGGCCAAGGAAGCGGGTGCCGGGGACGTGTGGCTCACCGAGAGAGGCAACACATTCGGCTACAATAACCTCGTTGTGGACTTCCGTAACATACCCGATATGCTGGAGATAGTGCCCGAAGTGATAATGGATTGCACCCACAGCGTGCAGCGTCCCGGTGGCGCAGGCGGCAAGACAGGGGGCGACAGGCGGTTCGTTCCGCAGATGGCCATGGCCTCCAAGGCGTTCGGAGCTACGGGTTGGTTCTTTGAAGTACACCCCCAGCCCGACCTCGGGCTTAGCGATGCGGCCAACATGCTGGAGCTTGACAGGCTGGAAGGGCTTGCAGCAAAGCTCATAGCCGAAGACTAAAGACAAACTACTATGACAGTCAAGGACTACGCAACAAGGTGTATCAAGGACGAAGCGCAGGCTTTGCTCGACTTGATACCGCAGATAGACAACAATTTCGACAAGGCCGTGGACATTATATACCGCTGCCACGGCAAGGTGATAGTGACCGGAGTGGGCAAAAGCGGCCACATAGGAGCCAAGATAGCGGCAACGCTGTCGAGCACAGGCACACCCTCGTTCTTCATCAACCCGCTCGACGTGTATCACGGCGACCTCGGAGTGATGACAAAGGACGACGTTTGCCTCGCCATCTCCAACTCCGGGCAGACCGACGAGCTGCTTCGCTTCATTCCGATGCTGCTCCACATGGAAGTACCCATAATAGGCATGAGCGGCAACCCGAAGTCGCTGCTGGCCAAATACTCCACCTGCCACCTCAATGTGAGCGTGAAAAAGGAAGCGTGTCCGCTGAACCTTGCGCCGACAAGCAGCACTACGGCAACTCTGGCAATGGGTGACGCCCTGGCAGTGGCCCTGATGCAGGTGAGAAACTTCCAGCCAAGAGACTTCGCACAGTTCCATCCGGGCGGAGAGTTGGGCAAACGGCTGCTCACAACGGCACAAGACGTGATGCATACCACCGATATGCCGGTCATATCCCCGGAGATGCACCTCGGAGAAGCCGTAATTCTGGTGAGCAAAGGCAAGCTCGGCATGGGTGTGGCCGAGCGAGACGGCAAGGTAGTGGGCCTTATAACCGACGGCGACATACGCCGCGCGATGGAGAAGTGGCAGGCCATGTTCTTCGACCGCACCGTTTCCGACATAATGACCACCAGTCCGAAGACCGTAAGTCCGCAGACCAAGATAACCGAGATACAGCAGATAATGAACAAATACAAGATCCACTCCGTCCTTGTGGTCAACAACGAAGGCTGTCTGCTCGGTATAGTCGATCATTATTCGTGCATGATATAACGCTGCGATGAGACTTTTTGCGTTAATCATTGCATTGCTGGCATGTATAGCCGGCACAAAGGCGCATGCAGGCGGCCATACCGCAACAGCAAACGGTTCGGATGTATCGGAAACAAGAGGCTCTGTCTTGGCAACTGGCGACTCCGCTACCGTTACAAGCGACTCCGCCATAGTGAAAGCGCTCGAAAAGGAGGGCGTGACGTTCACCGACAACAACAGCGTCGCCCTGCTTATGAGCGGTCAGGAGAAGTTTGACGATATGTTCGAGGCCATCCGTCAGGCCAAAAGCAGCATCCATCTTGAGTATTTCAACTTCCGTGCCGACTCCATAGCGTCCGAACTGTTCAAGCTACTGTACCGGAAAGCGAAGGAAGGCGTGGAGGTAAGGGCGCTGTTCGACGGCTTCGGCAACAGCTCAAACAACCGTCCGCTGCGCAGGAAGCATCTGGAGGAGTTGCGCAAACGCGGCATTCAGATATACGAGTTCGACCCTATACGCTTCCCGTGGGTCAACCACGTGTTCACAAGAGACCACCGCAAGATTGTCATCATCGACGGTAACGTGGCCTATACCGGCGGCATGAACGTGGCCGACTACTACATTACAGGTACAAAGCAGGTGGGCACGTGGCGCGACATGCACTGCCGCATAGAGGGAGGGGCGGTCAGCCAACTGCAAATGATATTCTCCCGGATATGGGAAAAGGTGACCGGCGAGGACATCTGGAAGCCTGAGTACTTCAGAGCATACTGTCCGGTGGAGATAACCGGCCTCAAAGCCGACACAGACTCCACCGCCGGCCACAAGAAGGTGGGCATTATAAACCGCGAACCGCGCAAGACAAACGCCATAATGCGCACGTTCTACCTCGCTGCAATCAACGGTGCGCAGGACTCAATCAAGCTGATAAACCCATACATGACGCTCAACCGCAAGCTGAAAAGGGCGCTCCGCGATGCGGTGAAGCGCGGTGTCAAGGTGGAAATAATGGTGTCAGCCCACAGCGACATACCGCTTACGCCCGACTGTGTGTTCTATAACGTTCACAAACTGATGAAAAAGGGGGCGCACGTGTGGCTGTACCAACCGGGATTTCACCACTCCAAGGTGATAATGGTTGACGGCAGATACTGCACCGTGGGCAGTACCAACCTCAACTCGCGCAGTCTGCGCTTTGATTACGAGGAGAACGCAGTAATAATAGACAAGCCCACGACCCGGCAACTGGACGATATGTTTGACAGGGACAAGCTCCAGAGCGTGTATCTGACGCAAGAAACATGGAACAAGACACGTTCTCCGTGGAAGAAGTTTGTGGGTTGGTTCGCCCATCTGCTCGCCCCGTTCCTGTAACCCGGTTTTCCCATGCAGCGCAACACGGCCGTTTCAATATGCAAAGGCATCGCCATAATACTCATGGTGATGGGTCACGCCAGCTGTCCGGGACGGTTATGCTCGTTCATCTACGAGTTTCACATGCCTCTGTTCTTCTTTTTTGCCGGCTTTTTCTTCTCCACAAAGTACCTGAATGACGAGGCTGCGTTCGTGAAGCGGCGCATAAAGGGACTTTACCTGCCCTTTGTCAAGTGGTCGGTGATGTTCCTGCTCCTGCACAACCTGTTCTTTGAGGTGGGGATACTCAACGAACAGTACGGCAACTCGGCAGGCGGAGTAACCCATCCCTACTCGTGGCACGCCGTGCAGCAACGCCTTTGGAACATCGTCACGGCAATGGGCAGCTACGACGAGTTCATTGCCGGTGCGTTTTGGTTCTTCCGGGCACTGCTCGTTGCCTCGGTTCTGTATCTTGCGCTGTTCAAACTGTTCAACTGCATAGCCGCCCGGTGCGGCAAAAACGCAAGCACAAACACTGTGGCGGTGGCAGTATGCATAGCCACACTGCTGCTTGCCGCATGGCAAACGGGCGAGGGGCTGCGCATAAGCACCCTCGTTCAGGGCGGCTACCGCGACATTATGGGAACGTTTTTCTTCGGGTGCGGCTTCCTTTTCAGCCGCTACAAGGATGCTTACAAGGCCACTTGGTGGAACACTGCGCTGTTTTTCGCCGTCACACTGCTGTTCTCTCTGTATGCAAGCGGCTGCATGGAGTGGCGCACCAGTCTGGTCAACTTCCTGAAACTGCCCGTACCCGCCCTTTGCGGCACGCTTATGACATACAATGTCAGCCTGTGGATAGACAAAGGGAGCGGACCGGTGAGGCGTTTCCTCGTGTATTGCGGCAATAACACGCTGTGTATCCTGGTGTTCCACATCCTTTCCTTCAAGATAGTGAGCCTTGTAAAAGTGTGGTTCTACGGACTTGACTACCTGCAAGTGGGCAGTCACTTGGTGGTACACGTCAACGAACGCACCGACGGCTTTTGGATTTTATACACCATCGCGGGCGTTGGTCTGCCCCTCGCATGGACTTGCCTCTACCGCAAGGCCGTGGCGCATATCTCATCCACCATGAGATAGATTTCCGTACCGTTTATTCCGTGAGCCAGAATGAAGCTCCGCTCCGGCTCAACAATGTCTTTGAGACTGTATTCCGCCAGCTCTGCCATGCCCAAATGTGCATGGCGCGACTTCAGATAGCCGGCAAAGAGGGCGGCAGCGGCCTGAATGTCGCCCAAGAACCACTGGCAATAGCCGTGGTTAACAAGGTCTTCGCCACCATAGCCGTCCTGTCTGGCGAGGGTCTCGTATATGTTCAACGCCTGTCCGTAGCTGCCTTTGCCCATCAGGGCGCGCGCCATGACGCGGCTAATGTCACCGTCGCCGTGGTGCTCATAGTCGAGTTTGTAGAGCAAAGCCAACGCTTCGTCATACCGTTCCGCATTGGTCAGGCATGCGCAATAGCCCAGACTGTAGCCCCTGTTGCCGGGGACAGCCTCCACAAGTCGTGAATAGACATCGGCTGCCTCGGCGTATGACCCTTCGTAAAACATGGTACGGGCATATCCGGCCTGTGCCTTCACGTCGTCGGGACGCAGTTCCAATGCCTTTGCAAAGCACGTTTTCGCCGACAGACCGGGCATATCGGCCTTGCCGTGCAGCAGGATACTGCCGCAAAGCATATAATACTGGTAGTCCTTCTGCCCGTCACAGCAGTTGGAAAGCACCGCCGCGGCTTCCTCAAACAGCCCGCGCTTGACCATAATGGCGGCCATTTCTGTGAAGCCGCGCGCCAGCACAGTGTCGGCAAAGGCGGCGTTTGCGAAGAACACATAGCTCGGTTTGCCGGCGGCAATGCGGTCGAAAGGATTGCAGAAGAAGCTCCTTGACGGGAACAGACGGAAGAACCGGTAGAGGTCCTGCAGGTATTTGCGCCGTATGTATGCCGGTGACTGCAGGTCTGTGCCGCCCGTTTCCACGCCCATGACGCTGCCGTTGGCCAGCATTTCGCGCATATTGGCGGGCATACGGCTGACCACTTGCTGGAAAGCAAGGGCGAACGAATACTTGTCACTGTCGCAGAAAGGCATGCTGTCAAGCATCTTGAGCATGAAGTCCCGGTAGGTTGAGTCGGCGCAAACGGCACTGACGGCAGGGTGCTCCCGATAGAACGGGACAAACCAGCTGGCCGTCCGGCTGAAGAAAGGAAACCGCTTCATCTGCGAGAAGCCGCCGAAATAGATGTCAGAACCGGCCTTCTGCATGTCGGACATACGGCGGAAACAGGACTCAACCTGTTCCATCTCCTTCTCCGAAGCCTCCGGGTCGAGTATGTCACGCAGGGAGTCCTCGTCCTTTTCCTCAAGCCCGTTGGGCGTAATGTGCAGGTTGTTGTGGCGCAGCAAGCCGGGCATTATGTCTCGCTGTATGGTCTGGGTGTCGCGTTCGGCATTGATGCAGTACAGAAGCTGTATCTGCAGGCCCTTCAACTCGGACGGTGACTGTGGGTCAAGCAGCAGTTCGCCGAGCAAGTCACGCACCTCCGGGAACAGTCCGCAGCCGTCATGGCCTACGGCAAGCACGCATCCGACGAGGGCACGCTGCCGCACTGCGGTGTCGGAACTGCCGCGATAGACATCGACAAGCAGCCGGAACTTGTTTATATCAAACTGGTTCAGTGCGCCAAGCGTTACGGCCGACACGAGCAACTGCTGGTCTGTCGCATCGACTGTGGGCGAAAGGATGGTGTCTGTCACTGATTGGCGCATGCCGTCTGCCCACTGTACGGAGGTCCAGAGGCAGTCAAACACGTCGTTGACATACTGTTGGCGGCGTGCGTAAAGGTCGTCCAGCCTGGCTTTGCGCACGTGTTCCGGCTCCAGTCCGAGCATGGCGGCTTCGGAAACGAAGCCCTCCAGTCTGCCGCGCAGGGTCTCGCCCAGCGTGTCCGCGCCGACGGCTCTGTCAGAACGGTCGTGTGCCGTACCGGCAAAGGCGTTTTGCGACATGGAATGAGCCGAGGCCACATCGGCGAACAGGCGGTACATCCGGCGCAGCAGGCCGTGATAGACACTGTCCATGTGGTCGTCCTTCATGCCGCGCCGCCAGTAGCCGGCCATGAGTGCATAGTCGTCCCTTATCGAGCCGAGCCTTCCCGCTATCCCGCGCTCCGGGTATTTGCACCCGAAGGTCTCCATAGCATCCATGGCACGGCTCAACTCACGTTGCCGCAGGGCGCTTTCCACACCGAGCAGTCCCTCATCGGTCACCATAAGCCTGTGTTTTCTTTGTTTCAAGCCACTTGTCTGCCCTCTCGATGTCCGCCTTGCGTGGAGGAGCCATGTGCGTGAATTTCATCTTTGTACCGATGGAGTCGGCCACTGCGGCATCCACACCGCAGAACTCGCCTACCAAACGGCGGTAATGCCCCACCCCATACTTGTTTATCGAGTCGCAAGCCATGTCGTAAGCACGTTTGAACGCCTCAAGCTGCTTCTTGCGGTTGGTGTCGGCCAGCCTGTCGCCCCGCACGGCAATCGCTCCCAGACGCAGACCCAGCTTCCGCGAGTCCATTATGGCATTGTGCTTCACAAGCAGTGCGGCAGTGGCCTGCGGCTCGGCAAGGAACATGGCATCCATCTCGTTGTTGCGCAACATCTCAAGGCGCACGATAACATCGTTAATCTGCACCCGGAACACCCGCTCCTCCTTGACTTTCGCACTGTCAACAGCATAATCGGCCAGCAAATCCGTGGCGGAATAGCGCGTCATGGCGAGCATTTTGTCATACAACTGCTTCAATTCACGTATTCGGGAGTTCCTGTTTGCGATGAGCAACCAGCAGGCATCGGTCGAAGAGACATACACAAGGGGCACGCCAAGCCCCACGAGCCGCTGCGCCCTCATCACATCCGTGACCCCGGCCTCCACGCTTCCGCCGGCCAAAGCGGTGTCGCAGTCCATCTGGGCGGTGAAACGGCGCAGACGCACATCGGCTTTCAACGAGTCGAACAGGCCGTGATAGCGCGCCACATACAGCGGCAGACAGTCGAGAGTGGGCATCACGGCCACCTTGAAGGCCGCAGAATCTTCCTTTTGCAACCGTATGCGCTCCGCCCGCGACAGCCGATTGCGCTCTTCAGTTGACTGTCCGCAGGCGGCAAAAGCCGCAACGGCCACTATTATCCATAAAAGTCGTTTCATCCAAAATCCTTGTTCCTTATGTGAAAGCGTACACCTTATTATGCGCAACAGCACGGGATGCGATACGTAACAGCACCGTTTGTTATGCGTAAACAGGCAGTTTGTGCATCTCAACCGTGCCGTTTGTTGCGCGAAACCGTATGCTTTACTGTGCAAAATTACAGAATTATATTGGTTTGCCACCCCGTTTCGCCCCCTTTTTGCACAGGTTCGGCATCCACAACCAATGCGGTACATCCGCCTGAAACAGGCACTGTCAACAAATAAAGGCCAGTGGTATGATGCAATAAGGAACTGATTAGCCTGCAAGAAGGAACTGGTTAACTTGCAAGAAGGAACTGATAAAAATGCAAAAGGTATGGATCGGCATCTAAAAAAAGGGGCTGTGCCTTAATGCGACACAGCCCCTTTTGTGGATTTAATATATCCTTTTAGTCGGTCAAATACACTCCTTTGGGTTGGGATTTCACCGTCCTTTCAGGAGCATACGTCCAGTATCAGAAGAAAAGGTAACGGTTGTCAACAACGTTAGCCTTCAGATACAGTTCGTTCATGAAGCGGCTGGCTGCCTGAAGCGCCTGTTGCGACAGCTGAAGTTCCATGGTTTTGTCATCGAACTTGGCTCCACTCTTCGTGTTCTTGGCCACTACCTGGAACATAAACGCTCCTCCGTTGCCCTTAATGACGCGCTGGCAGAACTTGCCTTGCGGAGTTGCAGCCACCGCACCGCTAAGCGCCGGCTCGCTTGTGCCCGTTGCCTGGATGAAAGCAGGTGCGCTGAAAGTGATCTGCTTGACATCTGTCACTTGTGCACCCTTGCCTTTTGCTGCGGCAATGCCGCCTACACCGGCGAGTTTGGCCTTGAGCATATCAAATTTCTTGTCCTTTATCACCTCTGCCTTCACCACATCCTTCACCTCATCGAGGTCACGGTAGCCGGCAGGGTGCACCTTTGTCATGGCCAACACAAGCAGATGGTCGTTGTTACCGCACTCGTAGAGCGGCGAAACGTCACCGGCCTTTGCGTCAAAGATCCACTTCATCGCATCGCGTGTGCTGCGTATGCCCACCACATTGTGCTCCGAATTGAACACATCCTTGCGCTCCAGTACCTTGAAACCGTACTTTCCCGCATTCTTTTCCATAGACTCGATGCTCTGGTTCTCGCTTACAAACTGGCTGAACTTGTTGTATGCGGCGGAATAAGTGGCCTTTGAGAAATCTATGGTGTGCTTTACGACTGCGGCAACATACTTGTCAATCATTGCCTTGCGGCTGACTACCTGCAAAATGACGTTGCCTTGTGTGAACTGAATGTTCTTTGTTTCGCCCGCACCAAGGGTGTTCAGGGCTTCCAGATAGGCCTTTGTGTCTGCATCAACGGCCTGTGAACCTTCATACATTGCCGAGGTCAGCCACTGTTTCGTACCGTCCTGTCCGTACTTCTTGGCCAGCGCCTCGAAGTCAGCACCGCCATTAAGAGCCGCATATATGCTGTCGGCTGTCTTGCGGGCTGCATCGACGGTTGCTCCGCCCACCTGTATCTGGCGGTATTCTATCGAGTCAGGCATCTGAGTCTTTGAAATCAGTTTCACAACATTAAGGGTGTTGTCAACAAGTGTTTCAAATACGGATGATGTCTGCCCGACTGTCATGGAGTCAATCTTTGTGGCAATGTCGGTGGGTAATGCCTTCCTTGAAACGGGAAGCCCGGTATAGGACAGCTGCGACTGCGCCTTGCGGACAACTGTGGCCGGGTCGCTGCCGTTGCGCAGGTCGTTAGATGCCTCGGCCATGGTCTTTTGCAATGCCTTACGGTCGGCATCTGAAGGCAGAACCTGGAAATCCACGTACTTTATGTCGCGGCTTTCCACATACTGCTTGAACATTTCCTTGTCCTCATCGTACTTCTTCTTGAGGTCACTCTCGCTGATTTCAACCTTGTTGTCGTTGATTGTCGAGTAGGCAATGGACGCGAGTTGGATGTCACTCTCCGTGTTCTGACCCTCAAAGGCCATCTTTGCCGACACAGGGTTGGACAACAGGCAGTGCGAAAGCAGGTTCTGGTACTTCATAGCCAAGGTTTGCTGGCGCAAAGACTTCTCTATGAACTTCCAATAGTCGTATATCTTCTTGTACTGCTCGGCCATCTGAGGGTTCTGGGCAGCGTTCATCTTCTTGTAATCGTCAAGGAACTTGGTAAGAATCGTTGCGTCGAAGCGTCCGGTCTGCTGGTTTACGAACGGTGTCTGCGCAAGCATCGGGTTGGTACCGGCCTTCAGAATGTTCTGAAGTTCGGTGTCTGTGACAGTAAGACCGAGCTTCTTTGCCTCGCTTTCCACCAAGACATTGTTGACATATGTCTCCCATACCATGTCTTTCACCTGGTTTAGCTCGTCGTCAGACAGGTTGTCACGTCCCTGAGTCATCTTGATTACCTCCTGATACTCATCGACGAGAGCCTGAAACTCCTGCACTGATATTTTCTTGCCTAACACTTCGCCTACCTGCTGACGCCTTTCGTTGCTTGTAGCTTCACAAGAACGGAACAGCTCCTCGGCGATAAACGCGAAGAGAGCCAAACCGATAATTACTATCAGCGTTACTCCTCTCTTCCTAATTGATCCTAATGCTGCCATTACTTTGCTTTGTTTTATTTTTTATATTATTGTTTTTCAGATTATGTCCGCACGGTTTAGCCCCTGCAACTTTAGCGGACAAAATTACACAATTTACCGCAAACGGCGGCGTAATTGGCGAAAAAAAAGCCTACAAGCAGGGTTTTAGCTTTTAGCTTCACCTACTTTCAGCTTCACCAGTTCTATCTTTGTCATCGTTCGCTTTATGACTTTGAACTCGTACTTGCCCACCTTCACCACCTCGTTCAGCTTGGGGAAGCTCTGGTACTCGTGCAGTATCAGTCCGCCGACGGTCATGTATTCGTCGCTTTCCGGCAGTTCGAGCGAGAACATATCGTTGACTTTCTCTATCTCAAGCCGTGCTGAAAGGACATATTCCCCGTCGTCTGTGCGCCGTGCGACGTAGGTATTACTGTCGTGCTCGTCCTCTATGTCGCCGAAAATCTCCTCCACTATATCCTCCAAAGACACCAGTCCGCTGGTGCCGCCGAACTCATCGACGACCACACCGAGCGACTTCTTCTGCTGAAGGAACGTGTGCATGAGCTTGCTTGCGGCCATTGTCTCCGGCACATAGGGCATCGAGCGTATGCCGGACTTCCAGTCATCGGGCTTTTTGAACATCTCCGAGGAGTGTATATAGCCCACTATGTGGTCTATGTCGTCCTTATATACTATGATTTTGGAGAATCCGCTCTCGATAAACTTTGCCTTCAGCTCGTCCAACGTACAGTCGTCTATATCCACAGCCTCTATTTCCGTGCGCGGAACCATGCAGTCACGTACCTTGGTCGTGGAGAAATCGAGTGCGTTATGGAAGATTTTCACCTCCTCGTCTATCTCGTTTTCGTCCTTGGCATTGTCGATACTGCTCTGCACAAGGTAGTCCAAGTCCACCTTGGTGAACCCGTTTGATCTCTCATCCTTCTTCATTTTCACTCCGAACACGCGCAGCAGCATGCGCGAAAGCATCGTGGCAAAGCGCGAAACCGGATAGAGTATCACATAGCAGACGAACGCCGGCACTGCAAAAAAGGTCAGCATGCCGTTCGGATTGCTCTTGAATATTGACTTCGGAAGGAACTCTCCCGTGAACAAAACCACCAGTGTGGAGAGTATTGTGTCGGCCATTACGCGCTCTCCGTCGTTGAGTGAGTGGAACAAAGTGGCGTCGAAAACCTGCGCAAACAGTATTCCGTAAATCACGAGCACCACGTTGTTGCCCACGAGCATGGTGCTTACGAAGTTGTTGGAGTTGCGGTAGAAGAATGCAATGGCGCGCTGCGACAGACCGTTCTTGTCGCGTTCCATCTCGGCAAGCATGCGGTTGCTTGACACGAAAGCCATCTCCATGCCCGAAAAGAAGGCCGAAAAGGCCATCGTTGTCACTAATCCTATTATGAGTTCTGTCATGGTTTCGGGGCGGTTGGCGGCATTGCGTGGGGCGCAGCCTTGGTTCTGGGTGCGGGAACGGCGGCTGCCGTGTCGGCTGGAGTGCCGGTTTGGGCCTGTGCAGGCTGACTGTTGTCCATGTCAGACTTGACGAACGAGCCGGCTGAGTTGCTCACTGTGTAGCGTGTCATGCGCTCGTCGCTGCGGAAATATGTGCCTTGCAGTGTGCGTTCCGGGGTTATGAGGCGTGAAAACTTGTAGGAATACAGTTCATGGGTGATGCCGTCCCAGTACAATTCCTCGCCGTTAAACACCATTCCATTGACGTTTTTGATGCGCACACGCCCCCTCAATTCCCACAGTTTCTTGGTGTCATAGTACCATGCAGTGTCGGCTTGAATGTAGGCTTGCACGTGGAATTTCTCGTCAAACTGCTCCAAGAATATGCCTTTCTCAAACGTCCAGCGCGAGGGAACGCGCGTTTGGTTGACATCCCAGCGTTCGGTAACGATCTTGTACTTTATCACCCCCGAATCGGAAATGAGCGTGTTGACGCCGTAACTGGTCATCACCGAGACAGAATCCCTGTCATGTATGGCCGGCGCAGTGTGCTCTTTGCCTTCTGTGCATGAGAACAGGCACGCCACAATGCCCATCAGCGCTGCGGCAACTGGCTTCATGCGTCTGCCGCATGACCGTGTTTCCAAAGCCGGGTCGTCCAATTTCCTTGCCTTTATTCCACTTTCCATTTCATAAACCACCGCTCGTTGAATGTCAGACCGATGTTTATGCGGAACGTGTTTTCCGTTATCAGACCCGTAGCCGAGCCGTGTGTCCACTGCGCACTGACGTTTAGCAGCGAGCGGTTGTTCCATCCGTTGGTCACAGGTATGCCGAAGCCGGCCGTCACTCCGTACTCTTTCGGACCGTCAACGCCGTTCACCTTTATATAAGGTGTACTGTATGACGCACCTATGCGGTACTGTATGCGGTTGAAAAACTTGCGGCTGTTGGCGTTGGGCAGCCACTGCGCACCTACAGCCACCTTGTGCCTGTCGCTCAACAGGCCGCTACGCGAGACGTATTCGCCCGTGTTGTTGTCTGCAACGGGATAATCCAAATTGCCCCAAGCCTGCATTGAGTAGTCGGCGCCCACGGTCATAGATGTGCCATGTTGCCAGACAAGTCCCACTCCAAACGAGTTCGGGAGGTGCAAACCGTCACTGACAGTCTTGACAGACTGTGTGGTTGTGGAAGTTTGTGGGTTGGTTGTCGCAGTGACAAGCTGCGGGTCAGCGCCCAGACTGTGCCCCAGACCGAACACGGCACCGGCGGTCAGCACATCGTTCTTGCCCATTGCGTGTACCCATTGTGCGCCGAGGTCAATCTTGTAGTTGCTTACGGTGGCACTGTATGTACGGGTTATGATGTTCGCATAGGAGTCACTGGTTGACACCGTGACCTTCCGCTCATACGAACCCCACAGGTAAGACAGGTTGGCTCCCACGGAAAGTCCCTTGAACACATGCCATCCCACTCCGAGAAGAGCCTGGTGGATGCCTCCGGAGCCGCTGTATTTCTCGGTTGCAGTAAGCGACGAGCTGCCCACAGTGGGCGCATAGGAATAGCTGTAGCCTATATTTGTGTATGGCAACAGGCCGACACCCACACCGACGGAGGGCATAATCCTGAACGCAGCCGTGGCGTATTCAAAGTCTGCATTGTTGGCGTTTTTCTTCGCACTCCCCTCCTTGAAGTTCGTTATCTGGCCTGAAAGCCCGATGTCAAAGAGCATTGTCAGCGAGTCAACGGCCGAATAGGAGGCCGGATTGAGCGTGTTCACGACACCGTTGGAGCGCAGTCCTATGCCTATGCCGCCCATTCCGCGGCTCATACCCTGCGACTGGTCGGAAAGGACGCCCAGTCCATACTGGCTGTACGGTGAGTTTGTGCCGCTTTGAGCCGACACCTGCAAGGCCGAAACCATCAGAACGCCGGAAAAAAGCGCTCTCTTCACTATCTTTTGACAGTCCATTCTTATAATACAATAGAACCCCACAGCCGCCTGTGACAGCGCATTGTGGGTTGGCAAAGGTACGAATAAATATCTGCACGGCAAAGCCAACGCACAGCTACCTGTACTTTTTTTGTTTTTTTAGGGCGGTTCTCGCGCGCAAAACCTATATTATTTATTATTATAAGGTCACTATGACGGATGCGATAAGACACGGTTCTCCCGCTTAAATGCATAGACAAGGAGCCGTAAGGCCTAAGGGGTTCGGTCTTGTACCAAGGGGGAAACGGGGACCTTTGCCCACTACATTATGACACGGACTGCGTTTGTTATACAACAGGTCAAAAGTTATGATATAGAAATGCCGCTCCCAAGTGATTGGGGAGCGGCAAATATGGTTTTCAAAGCCGGGACAATAGTATTCAAAACCGGAGGCAAAGGTCTTCAACAGCCGGATAAAGGTCTTCAAGCGAGACTGCTGCCATTAAAACGGCAAGACTTCCGGCTAACATCTCCAGAACCTTGAGGTAATATCCGTGAAGTTGTCGCCAGCAGCCCGCTTGTACAGGCGCTGGTTGGTGGTCTTTTCCTTCAGGCAACCGAGGTGCTTGATGTACGGCCCCACCTTGATATAGTCGAAAACCGCCTTGTTGATTGTTGAAGAAATCCGGCTTCTGCCGCTGTACCAAGCCACTTTCAGTCCCGAATGGCCTTGGTGCAGATGCCGCGCAAGCATTTCTATGTATTTGGGGTCGGAGTCGCCGCCCATAAAGCAGACGCACGTGACCTCCTCGCCGTAGTCTTCGATGAGTTTGTCGAGGGCTAACGGTGTCAAGGGGGTGCCCGTGTCACTCCAAAGATACTGGCTGTGGCAGCCAGGACACCGGCAGGGACAGTTGGAAAGGTTGATTGCCAACGTGACCTCGTCGGGTATTTCCTGGAAAACCACCGCTGTGTTTACGTATTTCTGCATACAAACGATCAGTGCTCTGCGTAATAGAACCTGCGTCCTGCCTCCTTCTGGCGCGCTTCCGAGAAGTTGCTTACACGTTTCAGGTAACCTATGATGCGCGTCATGTAGTCCACGTTCTTTGAA
Source organism: Lachnospiraceae bacterium (assembly GCA_963590445.1). Lineage (GTDB taxonomy): Bacteria > Bacteroidota > Bacteroidia > Bacteroidales > Bacteroidaceae > Prevotella. The sequence continues at coordinate 26,870 of CAVAPI010000017.1, forward strand.
TGGCAGTGCGGGCACTCCTTGAGGTAGCGTTTGTCAATGTGGCCGCACTCGTTGCATATCGTATTCGGTATGTTGAACGTGAAGTAGTTGCACCCCTCTTTCGCCGCGACGCGCAGCAGCTGGCGGTATTGTGCCTTGGAAAGGTGCTCCTCAAGGTTCATGTGCAGTGCAGAGCCGCCGGTCAGGTGCTGTATGTAGGGCGCTCCGTGCAGCTTGAACTTGTCTATGATGTTCAAAGAGTCGTCCTCTACGGCATAGAAATAGCTGTTGTAGCAGTCGCGGGGCACGAAGTAGCCGTCCTCCCTGTCCCATTTGGCATGCTTTACACCAACGTTTTCCGCCGGAATCATCTCGCAATTGAACAGCACGTCCTTGGTTCTGTACTCCTTGTTCTTCTTTTCAACAAGCCCAAGCACCTCTTGCACGAACTTAAGGTAGTCGGGGTTGTCATTAATCTTAAGCCCCATGAACTCTGCTGCCTCAACCAGACCATTGACACCGATGGTCAGGTACTGCCGGGCTATGTTTATATACCCGGCATCGAACAGTGGAAGCATGCCATTGTGCAGCAATTCCTTCAAATTCTCGTTGTATGCCAACTGTACCTTGTGGCACAGGTCTATTATGCCGGTGAGAAATTCCTTGTAATCCAGCTTGTTGTTGACAGCATACTGCACGCAGCGGTTGATATTCACGGTCAATACGCTCTTTGAACCGGTCGATACGCCGCCGGCGCCCAGCGTGTAGCTGAAGCCGTTGTCCTGGATTTCATTGCGCAGGCGGCAACAGCTTGACAGAGAGTCGGCATTGTCGCTCATGTAAGTGAAGAACGAGTGACCCTCCGAGTACATTTCCGCAGTGAAATCGCCCCACTCCTTGTCAATAACGTCGCCGTCCTTGCTCAAAAGCGCCATGGTCTCTACCGGGAACGTAAGCACCGTCTTCGTGCGCTCCTTGTTAAACCACTTCATGAAGCGCTTTTGCAGCCACGAAAGGCTCTCCCAGTCGGGCTGGCTGCCGTCGGGGAAGTAGAAATTGCCGAAGAGGCTCTCGAAATAGGGCTTGTCATAGTAGGAAATGTTCCAGAACACGGCCTGATAGTTGCGCGCCCCTGTCGGCTGGTTGATGGAATAGACAATCTGTTCAAAGCAGTCAGTGACCATTTTGTCTATAGTGCGCTGCTTGAGTGAAAGGTCCACAACCTTGTCAGCTTCCTTATAATACTCTTTTCCGTACTCCAGGCCGATGAAGTAGTTGAGATACATCAGGAATTCGGGCGTTGCGCAGGCACCGCTCAGCATGCTTGACACCATAAACACCATGTTTACGAAACCGCCGCAGAAGGACTTGAGGTTGGTCGGTGCGGTCGAGTTGCCTCCGATGGACACTGTACCGCCTATGAGCCACGGATACATCGTGATTGAGGCGCAGTAGTTGGCAAGACTCGTCTCGTCGTTCTTGTAAATGAAGTGCTTGTTGAGCATGTCGATGTACTTGTCGGCCAGTTCCTTGCCGTACATCTTCTTTATACGGTCGGTAAGCAGACGGCGGTTGAGGCGTATGAAATTCGATTTGGGCAGTTCGCCGATGAGAGTGGCTATGTTCTTGTGCTCCACGTTGGCGTTTGCGTCATATTTCGAGCCTGTTGCCGCATTGGCTGCCTGGCAATAGTCGGAAAGGAAGCGCAGCTTTTCCATCGTTTCGCGGTCTTCCGTGTGCTTCTGGCGGTAAAGCATGAACGATTTGGCCACCTTATAGTAGTCCTCTTTCATCAGTGCCACCTCTACCTGGTTCTGTATGTCCTCCACTTTGATGCCTTCGTATATGTCAAGGTGGCTGAGTATTTTGGACAAACAGCCGAGATCCACCGGTTCGTTTACCGACTCGAATGCCTTGATTATGGCATTCATGATTTTGTCAAGCGAGAAGCGGTCTGCCGTACCGTCTCTTTTTGTGATTGAGAAGCTCTTTATTTCCATCGTTTCTTTTCCTTTTTGGAAAACTTTTCCGTTCTTTCGCTCGCAAAAGTTTTCCGTTTTAGCAAACTTAGGTTTTAGGGTTTTATTATTTCTTTCCTGTTTTTACTTACTTTGAACGACTGCAAATATACAATAAAACCCGATACGGAGCATCGGATTTCATTGGTTAATTTTAGCGGAAAGGCAAGTTTTTCCTAAAGCTTTACAGTGGAAATGTCCACCAAACCGTTCACTATTGCGTAAATGGTCAGCCCCGCAGAACTGTGTATCTGCAATTTACGTGCAATATTGCGGCGGTGTGTGATGACAGTGTTTATGGATATGAACAGATGGTTGGCTATTTCCTTGTTTGACATGCCCTGCACAAGAGCCACGATGACATCCTTTTCTCTGTCGGAAAGCGCGTCTCCGCTGTCCTGTCCGTTCTTGAACACCATGGTAGTGATGTTCTTTGTGACGGCATCCTGCCTTGAGCGTTGCTCCAGGCGGCGGATTGCGGGAACGAATATCTTGTCTTCCACCTGTGTGTGCAGCCTTAGCCACTCCTCATGGTTGTATATACCGTAGAGAGTGGAGGTCAGCTTGTTGTTGGTGCGCCGGTCTCCGGGTATATACTTTATTATTACGTTCTTCAGTTCGGTCAGTTTCTTGTCTGTCTGGTAGT
>CAVAPI010000018.1:0-29285 GCA_963590445.1 Lachnospiraceae bacterium
TGTAGCGAAGCGGTTTCTTTTCCACGCACGTGTTCACCCAATACCAGTCCATGCCGAACGCTCCGAGCACCATTTTGCCGTTGTTGCGCCGCAGATAGCGGTAAACGGGAAGTATGCGCTCGGCCTTCAGTTCGAGAAACATGGGGTTTATGAGCTGCACAACGTCATATCCGCGCAGCTTGGGCAGCAGGCTGAGCAGCTTGAGCGAAAGCATTGCGCCGCCCAACTTGCCAGGACGGCGCACGAGAGAGTGGTCTCGCGGATAGTTTTTCCAGAAGTCGCCGTTTGAGACCACCGTCACCCGATGTCCCAACTGGCGCAGCCCTTCGGCCAGAGTGGCGTGCACGTTGCTGTATTCGCCCAACAGAAGTATCTTCATCGCCCCGTTTACCTTTCCTTTTTCAGCAGCGGCAAGGTTGCAACCAGCACGTTCAGCCCAATCCGGCTGGCGGTCATGCGGCGGAACCACCTGTATTTGCGCGTGTAATCCTTGTCGGGCAGAGGGAACAAACCCTTGCTCCGCAACTCCCCAAGCCGCTTTTCGACGTGCGCAACCGACCGTGTGGTGACTATCACATTATATATATAGTCCATCGTAAGCTGCGCCACGCGCCTGTACATGGCGGCCTTTTCGGCCACGGGCAGTGCATCGGCCACGCTGAGCAGACGGCATATCACCTGTATGTTGTCGTCCAGACGGTGCAAACGGCTGCGCACGTCCTCCTTACCCGTTGCCGAAGTGCTGCGGGGACGGTAGTAGTAAGCCTTAACCCCGGTGTCGCACACCTTCTCGGCACGCAGCAGCAACTGCGGAGTGAACTCCTCGTCCTCGCCATAGCACCTTCCGGGGGTGAAGCGCAGGCTTCCGAGCATTGCCCGGCGGAACAGATAGCACCACGAAGCGCCCCGTATGTTGTGACTGCGCATATATTCCGCACCGCTCACCAGTGTGGCTTCGCCGAACAAGTCGCCCGAAGGGCCGGCCTTTCTCGTGAAGTCGAACGCCACAACGTCAGCATCGTTGTAGCGCAGAATGTCGAGACAGTGCTCGTATGGGGCGCGTATGAGCATGTCATCACCGTCAACAAACTGGACGAAACGCCCCGTTGCCATGCGCAAACCGATGTTGCGCGCCACGCTAACGCCGCCGTTGGGCACGCGAATATATACGATGTCGCTGTCGAACCCGGCCATTTCGCCTATCGCATAAGCGTCGGAACCGTCGTCAACCACTATTATTTCGCGCTCGCTGCGCCCAAGCGACAGTGCGACAATGCTGCCAATGCACTCGCGCAACATATCGCCTGGCAGGTTGTAGGCCGTGACTATGAAGCTCACCAGCGGCGAGTTGTCCTGCATATTGTTCTGTATAGTCTGCATAAGTTGTTCAGTCCAAGTATGTCAAGTGCCAAGATTTTAAGGAGCATGGTTGCGTTGAGACCGCCGGAACGGGCTATGCGCATCGGCGGAAGCGCCGGTCTCTCGCCTGTCATGCCGCACACGCTCAGCTGGATGTTGAGCGCGTGCAGGTAATAGTCCCTGTCTGCCGTGACCAAATGAGTGGCCAGGTGTGCGTCAAGCAGCGACCTGAGAGCCTTGCCCCCGGCTGTGGCGGTTATGCCACGGGGGTTGTCGCAGTAATAGTACAGCCCTTCGCTTGTGGTACGCACCCTCCGGCAGTGGCGAAGCAGGCGCGGCAGGATGTGCACGTCCTCGAAAAGCAGTCCTTCGGGGAACTGTTCCTGCTCGAAAAGCCGCCGCCGGAATATCTTGTTACAGGCGTATGAGTGGGCGTAAGCCTTGCCCCGCAGCCAGTAGTCGGCCATATTGGTAAACGTCTCATTGCCAAACGACAGCACACTTTCCCTCTTTGAACCGTAAAACCTTACGACTGGGTACTCAATGAGGTCACACCCGTCGTCCATACAGGCCATCACGCTGCTGTAAGTGTGCGGTGCGATGAAGTCATCGGCATCGACAAAGGTAACCAGACTGCCCCTTGAGGCGGCTATGCCGGCGTTTCTTGCCCGGCTGAGTCCGCCGTTTGGCTTGTGTATCACCCTGATTCTGCCGTCGCACTCCGCCCATTGGTCGCACAAGGCCGGGCTGTTGTCGGTGGAACCGTCATCCACAACGATGATTTCCAGCCCGTTGCACTCCTGCCCCGCCACGGATTCGAGACACCTGCCGAGGCTTTCCGCCATGTTAAACACGGGGATTATCACGCTCAGTGTGCAGTTTCCGCCGGCTATATGGCGGTTGTCGGTCTCTGTCATGGCAAAATTCGATAGGAAAGCAGCCTGTCCACTGTTGTCCGAGTGCGGCTTGCCTTATGCAAAGGTAATGCAAATAGCCGGGATGAGCAAGAAAACGCCCGTGCAAGAGCCGCTTGCCGACACGGGGCAGACCGCTCCCGCTGCATAAACCGCCGGGTTACGGACTGCAAACGGGCGGTTTAAGAGTCATAAACGGCCAAGTTGCGATGCGCAAACGGGCGGGTTACGGAGCGCAAACCGGCGGGTTATTCACAGGAGGGGGCGGTTTTCCTCCGCTTTCCTTCGCTTATTACACCAAATATCCGTAAATTTGCTTTCAGCAACCAATAACGGCAGCATAACCAAAAACTACTGACAAGAATGGAAACACAAGCTACAATGAAGCCATACGTGATAGGTCTTGACCTCGGAGGCACCAATTCCGTGTTCGGAATAGTTGACCGGAATGGAGAAATAAAGGCCTCCACGACACTGAAAACCAAGAGTTTCGACAGTGCGGAAGCCTTTGTGCAAAGCTCAGCCGAAGCCTTGCGCCCGCTGATAGACCAAGTGGGCGGCGCAGGGACGATACAGGGCATGGGCATAGGCGCACCCAACGCCAACTATTACGACGGCACGATAAAGGAAGCGCCCAACATAGCGTGGGCAAAGGGCACGGTGCCGCTGGCAAAGATGTTCAGTGACAGGCTGGGAATGCCCGTGGCAATGACCAACGACGCCAATGCTGCGGCCATCGGAGAGATGACTTACGGGGTGGCACGCGGCATGAAGAACTTTATAATGATTACCCTCGGCACAGGAGTCGGTTCAGGCATTGTGGTAAACGGCGAACTTGTGTATGGCAGCGACGGCTTTGCCGGTGAGCTGGGGCACTTTACTGTGGTGAGAGAGAACGGGCGGCAGTGCGGATGCGGGCGCAAGGGATGCCTCGAAGCCTACTGCTCGGCCACGGGAGTGGCGCACACCGCACGCGAAATGCTGGCCAACAGCGGTGAAGACTCGCTGCTGCGCAGGATAAACCCCGGCGACCTGACATCGCTCGACGTGGGCATTGCCGCCGGCAAGGGCGACAAAACAGCTCTGGAAGTGTTCGACTTCACGGGGCGGTTGCTTGGGGAAACGTGCGCCGACTTCGCCACTTTCTGCAGCCCGGAGGCCTTCGTGTTCTTCGGAGGGCTTATGAATGCGGGCGAATTGATAATGGATCCCATCCGCAAAGGGTACGACGGGCACGTGTTTGGGCTGTACCGGGGCAAGGCAAAGCTGCTCGTGAGCAGCCTCGGAGGCTCGTCGGCCGTGCTCGGAGCGAGCGCTCTGGGCTGGAACATACGGCAGTAAGGGGGCCGGACGCACCCGACGCTTGCGGCAAACGCTACTGTGCGCCCAACCGCACCGCCCTCTTTAGGATGTTGTCGTGGATGAATGCGGTGTAGAAAAGCAGGTCCCAGTGGTGCAGACAGTCGGGACTGACGTTGGCGCTCTGATAGACAGGGTTGCCGTTCCAGCTCCTGTACTCGCCGGCCTTGGCGGTTTCCACCACAAGGAGCCGGGTTGAGGGGTCGAGACGCACCGTGTTTTGGCAGCCGTCATACGTGAATGTGGCCGCAGTGGAGTCGGTTTTCCAGTTCACAGGGTTGATTGCCGCCACCGCACCGCCGGCAACAAAAGGCCAGACTGCCGCAGTGTCGAGCACAGAATTGTATGAAACCGTAACGCCGGGCGTGGTTTCGTCTGACGCAGGGACTATGTTTCCGCACCCCAAGTCGTCAGCCGAAATGCGGTAGCCCATGGCGTAGGCGGCCACCATCCGGCGGCATTGCTCTGCCGTCATGTGCTTCAGCACGTCGAGAACCAGCATTCCTCCCTGCGAAAAGCCCACGAGGGCAAACTTGCGGCCTTGGTTTATGTGCTCCATGTAGTAGTCAAACGACTCGCAAACCTCCTTTACCACCTTATTATATTCCAACAGGAAACTGTCAGAGGGCAGGTTGATGGCCTCAAAGGTGAACTGATGGTAGTAGGGAGCGATGTAGTTGAAGTCGCCCTGCCCTATGTTCGTCTCCACATAGGCAAGCTCCGCGTCGATGGCCCGGCGGTCTTCGGGCGTCAACAGGGTGCGGTACAGTTTGTTTCCGCTTGCGTCAGCGGCCGAAACCACATCGGTTGACACGAAGTAGAGCAGGTCTGTCTTGCCGGAACTTATCGTGTCCTTGGCCTTATACCACGCACTGTCAGCCGTCCAGTAGCCCGAATATTCCGGCGCGTCGGCCTGTGCGCCGCAGCCAACCAACGCTTGCGACACTACAACAAGAAGCAAAAAGAAATGTTTAGCCATTGTTTTCATCTTGAAACCCGTTTTTTGAATGGCTGGAAAGCGGGGCATTTCCGCCGTCAACAACCTTTATATAAATGAAAGGCGGCGGAGAAAAACCACGTTTGTGGCCTTTCCCCGCCGCCATTATGTGTGTTCAAGGCACAAGAACGCTAAGGCCGGAGAGCCAAGTGAACGCTCAAAGCGGCTTATACAGCCCGTTCAAAGTGCCTTATACTGTCAGTTGAATTACAGCGACGGCACCTCTATCCAGCGTACATAGCAGAAGTCCTGGCGGTGAGGCAGCTTGTCGTTCTTGGGATACATACGTATTGCGCACTTGAAAGTGCCGGCATTGTTAAGCTCATACTTGCCCTCGAAGGTGTAGTTGTTGCCTTCGTGGCCTGTAACCTTAAGCGGAAGCACGCTGAACACGCTCTCTTCGCCGCTCTTGGACACATGGAGATTGACCATTTCAAGGCCGACTGCATCGTCAAGTCCCTGCTCGTCGATAACGTACTTGACGTTATACTCGTGGCCTATGATGGCTCCAGAGGCGGGAATCGACCATTCGGACGACACAACCGACACGCTGTCCCACCGCTCTGCCACAGTCTCCTTCCACTGGGCAATGTCTTTTGCCAACTGGTTGCCGCTTGCAGACAGCTGCTTGAAGCGTTTTGCCTGCTTGACGTAGAACTTGGAGTAGTAGTCGTCCAACTGGCGCTTCATGGTGTAGTGAGGTGCGATGCGCGCGATGGAGTTCTTTATCACCTTAATCCAGCCTTCGCTGTAGCCGTCCTTGTTCTTGTCGTAGTAGAGCGGTATGATTTCGTTCTCCAACAGACCGTATATCGTGGCTGCATCGAGCTGATCCTGATAGCCTTGGTTCTGGTAAGTACGCTTTTCCGTAAGTGCCCAGCCGGCACCTTCGCGGTATCCCTCAAGCCACCAGCCGTCCAGCACCGACAGGTTGACCACTCCGTTCATCTCAGCCTTCTCTCCTGATGTGCCGGATGCCTCAAGCGGACGCGTCGGAGTGTTCATCCAGATGTCAACACCCGACACGAGGCGGCGCGCAAGCTGTATGTCGTAGTCCTCAAGGAATATGATTTTACCAAGGAACTCCGGCCTCTGGCTTATCTCGTATATCTTCTTGATGAGGCCCTGGCCTGCTCCGTCGGCCGGATGTGCCTTTCCCGAAAAGAGGAACTTGACGGGACGCTCCGGGTCATTGACTATTTTCGACAGACGGTCGAGGTCTGTGAAGAGCAGGTGCGCACGCTTGTAGGTTGCAAAGCGGCGGCAGAAACCTATGGTGAGGGCGTTTGGAGTGATATTCTCAAGCAGTGACACCACGCGCGAGGGGTCTCCCTGGTTCTTGAGCCACGTTTCGGTGAACTGTTCGCGTATGTATTGCACCAGCTTGTTCTTGAGTGCCATTCGTGTCTCCCATATCTCGCTGTCGGGAACGTTGTATATGGCCTCCCAAATGCTCTCGTTGCTCTGGTCGGACATGAAGCTCTTGTCGAAGTACTTGTCGTAGAGCTTGCGCCATTCCGTGGCCGCCCATGTGGGGAAGTGCACGCCATTGGTGACGTAACCCACGTGGTTCTCTTCGGGATAGTAGCCCTTCCATATCGGGGCAAACATCTTCTGGCTGACCCAACCGTGCAGTTTGCTCACGCCGTTGACCTCCTGACAGGTGTTGCAGGCAAAAGTTGACATGCAGAACTTCTCCGAGTGGTCGTCGGGATTGGTGCGTCCCATGCCGATGAACTCATCCCATGAGATGCCCAACTTGGCGGGATAGCCGCCCATATACTTGCTGAAGAGAGCCTCATCGAAGTAGTCATGGCCGGCGGGGACGGGAGTATGCACCGTGTAGAGACTGGATGCACGCACAAGTTCAAGGGCTTCGTTGAACGTAAGTCCTCCGTTGATGTAGTCGCACAGGCGCTGCAGGTTGCAAAGTGCGGCGTGTCCTTCGTTGCAGTGGTATATATCCTTTGAGATACCGAGCTTCTTCAGTGTCAGAACGCCGCCGATGCCGAGAAGTATCTCCTGCTTCAGGCGGTTCTCCCAGTCGCCTCCGTAGAGAGAATGGGTTATCGGACGGTCAAATTCCGAGTTCATGTCGTTGTCAGAGTCGAGCAGATAGAGCTTTATGCGGCCTACATTGACACGCCAAACCAACGCGTGTACCATATAATTATTGTAAGGCACGTCAACAACCATCTGGTTTCCGTTCTCGTCGAGCTGGCGTTCTATGGGCAAACTGTGGAAGTTCTGTGCCTCATACTTGGCTATCTGCTGCCCGTCCATACTGAGTGACTGTGTGAAATAGCCGTATTTGTACAGGAAGCCAACTGCACACATATCCACATTGCTGTCGGATGCTTCCTTCAAGTAGTCGCCTGCGAGTATTCCAAGGCCGCCGGAATATATCTTCAATGCCTGATTCAGTCCGAACTCCATGCAGAAATATGCCACGGAGGGACGCTTGCTGTCAGGCTTTACACTCATGTATTCGGTGAAAAGGGCATAGACTTTCTTTATTTTCTGCATGAGAGCCTTGTCCTTAACGATGGCTTCCTTGCGCTCATAGTTCAAACGTTCAAGCAGCAAAACTGGGTTATGCTTCACCTCGGTGTAGTTTTTCGGGTCAAGATCACGGAACAAATCGCGTGCTTCATAGTTCCATGCCCACCACATGTTGTGCGCCATCTCATCCAAACACTTCAGTTGTTCGGGAAGACTCGATTTGACTGTCACTTCCTTCCATTGAGGATTGTTGACGTAATCAGCTTTGATTTTCATTTCGTTGATAATGTTATTTGTTTTTTCTTAGTTTGTTTCTTGCGCAACTCGGCCTTGCCCAATGCTATGGCATAGGCTTGGCGATAGTATCTGATGAACTCGCTCCACAGGGCCTTCTTGGACAGGGCGGCGGCGTTGGCCCTTGCCTTCTTTATAACGGCGGGGCGCAGACCGGAATACTCGGCCACGGTGTCCTTGATGGCATCGGCCACCTCCGAATAGTTGTAGTCTGTGCGGTGTATGACCTTCACTCCGTCGGTTATCTCGCCCTGACGTCCTATCTCCTTGTTCGCCCACAGTCCGAAACCGGCCAGGTCTGTAGTTATGCAGGGCACGCTGAAGGCTATCGACTCCAGCGGTGTGTAGCCCCAAGGTTCATAGTAGGAGGGATAAATGCACAGGTCGTTGCCGAGAACAAGGTCGTAATAGGCCATGTCCAGCACTCCGTCCCTGCCGTCGAGGTAACATGGTATGAATATCAGCTTCACCTTGTCCTCCTTACGGTTCTGCATGTCATAGTGCTTGAGCATTCCCAGCACGTTGTCGTGGCTCATTTCGTGCAGCCAGTGGGTTATCATCGGCACGTCGAGCGGCGTGTCGTAGCTTTCGCCGCTTGCCAGACGCTCCGTCAAGTCCCTGCGCGGCTCGCCAACCCAGCCGGGCACTTCGATGAAGGCCACCACATTCTTCTTCAAGTTGCGGTCGCGGAGCAGACGGTTCATCGCTTCGATATAGACATCCACTCCCTTGTTGCGAAATTCGTAGCGTCCGCTGGTTGAAACTATAAGGGTGTCGTCGCCAAGGCTTTCGCCCAGAAGGGCGTTGGCCACGTCGAGCAGGCGTTTGCGCGCCGCTTTCCGCTTGGCATTGAACGTTCGCGGCGAGGGAACGAAGCTGTTGTCGAAACCGTTGGGCAGCACTGCGTCCACTTTCTTGTCGAGCAGTTCGAGACACTCGTTGGCCGTTATGTCGCTAACCGTGGTGAAGCAGTCGGCAAAGGCCGCCGTCTGTTTCTCGATCGAGTGCTTGCTCTGCATGTTCAGTTCGCCGGCCATCTGGTCGCCGTTGTATGCGAACAGGTAGTCGTACAGCGGCTTCATGTTTCCGGCTATGCTGCGGCCGATACTCGTGGCATGGGTGGTGAAGATAGTGCCCACCTGCGGCAGCCGGGCGTTGACATAGAGCATGCCGAGTCCTGTCATCCACTCGTGAGCCTGATAGATAACGCGCTCACTGGGCGACACGTTGTGCCTGCAGTAGCTTTCCACCACCAGTCCGGCGGCGTATGAGAACATCGAGGCCTCGTCGTAGTCACCGTAGGCGTGGAGGCTGTCAACCCGATAGTGCTCCCAGAGCCATGTGTAAATCTCGTCTTTCCGCTCGAAATATGGCTTGAAATCTACGAGAACCGCTATCGGCTCGCCCGGAACTGTCCACCTTCCGATTCTCAAGGCCAGACCTTCCCCGGCAGCATTGGCTTTCCAGCCGGAAAGCAGCGCCGCATCCTCGCGGAAATACGGGCAAACAGTGTCTGTCCAACAGTCGGGGCCTATGAATATAACCTTGTCGTGCGCCATCTCCTGCATCGTCTTGGCACGTGTGGAAAGCACGGTATATATTCCGCCGACCTTGTTGCAGACTTCCCAACTTGCCTCTAAAATGCAATCAGGAACCAATTCTTCCATATCTTTCTAATAAGACGCCATACAAATGTAGGGCTTGCAAAGATACCAAAAAATATGTAAATACGGACAAAAAACGGCATAAATTTGCAAAAACCGACTGATTTAATGACATACATTTAGTAACTTTGCTTTGCAAACCCGGCCATTTACGGGTGACAGACGGGGCATTTGCGGTAGCCAAACGCACCGTTTACGAACCATAAACACGGCATTTACGAAATGAAAAGGAAACACTTGTGCCCACTGGCGGCCATCTTGCCGCTGCTGGCAGCCGCACAGAGCGACTCCATACCGTTCAAAGGGCACTTCGAGAACAGCGAATACGGCGTGTATCTCGAGCTGAACCTGTATGAAAACGACATCAACGTGCCGGCGCACGAGCTGTTCGGACCCCTGCCGGGCTATCTCGGCAAGCGCAACAACGGCTTCTGCTGGCTCGTAACCGACGGCAAACCGTCGCCGAAGGGCAAGGCCGTGCTCAGTATGATAAACGATTTCGGGAGCGAAGACCTCAAGGCGTCACTCACAATGAGGAACGACAGCACCTTCATATTGCGCCAGGAGGAGGGCAGTGCGCTGAAAGTGCCCGACAAAGGCAAGTGGCTGAAACTGCCAAGGGAACTGGAACTGAAGAAAAAGAGGGAGCTATAAAGGCCGGAAACCGTCAGGAAACGCCGTTTTCCGAGCCGCTTGCCCTTCCTGACCATACCCTTCCCTCATTAAAAACCGCATGGAAACGCCGTGCCGCCACACCCCTTGGGATATGGCGGCACGGCGTTTAGACACAAGAACTCAATAGGCATTCTTGTCGCGGCGGAATATTTGCATGGCTGTCTTCCATATTATTTGCAGGTCAAGCCCGAAACTCCAGTGCTCAATGTACCATATGTCGCGCTTGACGCGCCCCTCCATCTGCCACAGCTCCTTGGTTTCGCCCCGATACCCGGTCACCTGCGACCACCCGGTGATGCCCGGCTTGATGAAATGGCGCACCATGTACTCGGAAATGAGCTTCCTATACACCTCAGTGTGGTAGAGCATATGCGGACGCGGCCCCACTATGCTCATATCCCCACGGAGCACATTGAAGAACTGGGGGAACTCGTCTATGTTTGTCTTGCGCATGAAGTCGCCGAAGCCGAACTTTCTGGGGTCGTTCTCGGTGCATTGCGCCGTGTCGGCATCGGCGTTGACGTGCATGGAGCGGAACTTGTAGCAGCAGAAGTTGCGCCCGTCAAGCCCGGTACGCTCCTGTTTGAAGAACACGGGGCCGGGACTTTGGATCTTTATTATGCAGGCTATGATTGGGAGGAACGGCAGCATGCACAGCAGAACCAGCGAGGAAACCGCCACGTCGAAGATGCGTTTCAGCAGCCGGTTGGACGGTTTCATCAGCGGTTCTTCATAGTTTGTCAGCACTGTAACGTCGCCTATGCGCTCCTGAGTGAACGACTTGCCCATAATATTGGTATAGGCGGGGATGTAATAGAAGTGCACTGTGCTGCTGTTACACAGGCTCACAATCTCGCGGATCTTGGATATTTCGTTGATGGAGAGGGCACAATACAGCTCGTCACCGTTGGACAGCAGCCGTGAGGAGGCCATCTGCGAGAAGAAGCCGTCGAGTGAGCCGCAGCGGGCAAGCCCCTTGGGACAGTTTTTAAGCTCTCCGTCGGCGTAATAGCCCAGAATGCGGTAGCCCGAAGAGCGGAAGCTGGACAGGTAGTCGTAGATGGAAATCATCTGGGGGTTGTTTCCCACGAGCACAACGCGGCGGTTGTTGTGACCCATACGGCGGTAGGCGGCCACAACCTTGCGCTCCACATAGCGCGAAAGGAGTATTCCGAGATACAGGACTACCGTAAACAGTGCCGTAAACCGGTAGTCGGGCATCTGCAGATTCTCGTAACTGAACACAAGATTGGTGAATGCGTAGGTGGCAACGGCTTGGGAAACCACCAGATAAGTGACCTGACGCAACACCTTGTAGGACGTTGAGAGGCGCTCATGCAACACTGTGGAGAAGAAATACTGTGCCACTGCAAACGCCGCATTGGCCACAAGGCAGAGAAAAAGGCGGCGCGCACTGTTGGCAAATGACGAATAGACCCAGTCATTGTATGCATACAGATAGAACAAAACATTGAGTACGACAAAGTCACACACAATGATCAAGTTCCTAATCTGAAGACTTGCTCTTGAATGTTGGTGCATAGTACTGGTTTTCTTGTTCTTTTCAAATTCTTTTTCCGGCGGTTTGAGAGTACATCATTGTTCTTTGGATGGTTCCCCCCCCCCATTTTGTAATAAAAAAGATATGACTCCAGATACACCGCTATATATTTCTTGCTGCAAAGTTAACGAATAAAAACCTTTCAAGCAAGGGAAACAAAGTTTTTCCTGTGCGAATATTTTTATACACTATCCTCTTGCTGGCAGCAGCACAATCTGTTGCCGCACGCAACTGCCGCACCCGCTTCCGACAAACCGCCGGGTTGCGGTGCGCAAACGGCCTGTTTACGATATGCAAACAGCCGGGTTTTGCATGGCAAACGGGCTGTTTTTGTCAGTGGAAGGGAACAAAAGCGTTCAGGAAAGGGCTGAAAGCGTTGGATAAAAGGAGCAGGAACGTTAAGGAAAAGGGCAAGAATGTTCATGGAAAAGGACAAGACAAGTGCGGCAAACGCAGTCTCCGCAGGGAGAGCTGCGCTTGCCGCACTACTGAAACCGTGCCGGAAGACGCTCCTAATGCGTGGCTGTCGTCAGCTTGGTCTTCTTCATGCCGTCGCAAGTGGCCGTGAGAGTGACCTTACCCGGCGTGCGGCCGGAGCGGAGGATTACCGTACAGGTGCCGTTGTACAGCTCCCGCGAGTCGCCGACCGACAGTTCGCCGCTCGTCATATTGCCGTTTATCACGCCCACAATGGCGGCCGGGCCATCGACAGTGAACGACACTTTGCCCTTGGATGTCTGCACCCGGCGGCCTTTCTTGTCGGTTGCCACCACGCGGATGTGCTGCAGGTCGCTGCCGTCGGCCTTCCATTCGGCGTTGTCTGCCTCTGCTGCCAGCGCGACTGCCTCGCCTGTGGTCTCTATCTTGTGGCGTGCCACAGCCTTGCCGCCGCTGATGGCCACCGCCTCTATGCTTCCCGGTTCATATTTCACGCCGTCCCACTTCAGCCGGTCGCGCAGTCGCGGATTGCTCTTGTCGTTTTTCTTCCTCCCGACGCTCTTCCCGTTGACGAAAAGCTCCACTTCGTCGGCGTTGGTATAGGTGTACAGCGACACCGTGCAGCCGGGTTTGCGGTTCCAGTGGTCAGACATGCGCTGCGTACCCACCTTGACATCGTTCCAAACCGTATTGTCGTCGCTGTCGATAATGCCGATATGCACCGTGGGAACGTCTGGCTGGAACATCGATTTCAGCAGGTATGCTATCGGTTTGGGTTCGAGTGACACGTCGAAAGCGCCCTGCACCCAGCCCTTGGCCGGCCATCCGTTGGACTCGCCGAGGTAGTCTATCATGCCCCAATAGGCCAGTCCGAGCACCTTGTCGAGGTTCATCTCGTAGAAGTTCGGCCCCATCATGGCCGTATTGGCCTCGCTTTGGTAGAAAATCATGTTGGGATACCGTCGGCTGTCGCCGGGGAAATACATGTAACGGTAGTTGTAAGAAGCGACATCCGTGACGAGTGCGAGCGGCGCGGGCAGGGAGTCGGTGCGCAGGTTGCGCCCTCTGGGGTGCATGGCCACCGTTACGGGGCGCGTAGTGTCGTAGCGGTTGAGCAGCAGCTTCTGCATTTTGTAGGGCGTAACGCCCCAGTCAGCATAGGGCAAGTCCCAATATGTCTGCAGCTCGTTGCCGAGACTCCACATGACAACCGACGGGTGGTTGCGGTCGCGGCGTATGAACTCAGGCACATCGTGCTGCCACAGGCCGGTCCACTCGGTGCGTCCGCCGGCAAACTTGGTGAGCCACTTGTCGTAAAGCTCGTCCACAACGAGAATACCGTACTTGTCGCAGAGGTCAAGGAACGACTTGCTGTACGGATTGTGGGAGGTTCGGATGTGGTTGAAGCCGAATTGCTTCAGCAGTTGTATGCGCTTTTCCATCGCACGCGGATAGGCTGCGGCTCCGAGAGCGCCGAGTGTGTGGTGGTTGGCGTTGCCTTTGAGCAGCACTTTCTTGCCGTTGAGCTTCAGTCCGAAGTCGGGTGAGAACTCCAAAGAGCGCACTCCGAAGCGCTCGCTCACCCTGTCGGCCACCGTACCGTCGGGGCGCAGGAGGCTCAACTCGGCGGTATAGAGGTGGGGAGTGTCACAGCTCCACAATCGGGGCGATGACATTTGCACAGTATCCACACCATACTCGTTTATTTTCTGCCCGCGGTTGAACGGCAGGTCGCGCATTTTCTCATAGACGACCTTGCCGTCGGCATCGGTAATCTTCACGTTGACGCGCAAATCCTTTATCCTCAGGTAGCACGCCATCTCGGCCTGTATGCACACAGTGGCCTCGCTGGCGCTCACCTTCGGCGTGGTTATGTAAAGGGGGTGACGGGTGAAGTACTGCTGGGCGTCGGTTGAGATGAGGTGAACGTCGCGGAACAGTCCGCCACCGGTGTACCAGCGCGAGTTTTCCGGCCGCTGCGTGTTGGCTTTCACGGCTATTACGTTGGGCTGCCCGTACTTCAGGAGTTTGGAAACGTCCGTGTCAAAGCCCAGATAGCCATACTCTGTGCCGCCGATGCGTTCACCGTTGAGATACACATCGCCCACAAGCATGATGCCTTCGAAGTCGAGAAGCACACGTCTGCCTTTCATTGAAGCGTCGGGCGTTATGGTTTTGCGGTACCAGCCTATGCCCATCTCCTTGAAAGCGCGCGAGCTGAGGCGGCTTTTCACATTGCTTGCGCCGTCGCTGTTGTCGGCTTTCTCGTCCTTGGCGGGCGGTACCCACGGCTGGGAGATTTGGAAATCGTGCGGAACATCCACGGTTTGCCACCGGCTGTCGTCAAAAGAGACGGCCTCAGCACCCTGTATGTCACCTGAATGGAAACGCCATCCGAAGTTCAAGTTGTCAACTTTGCGCGGACTGTCGGCCGCCATGAGCTGCGCAAGGGCGCAGAAAGCCGACAGAACCAGTACTGCTGTTCGTTTCATTGTCATTAGTAGATTTGTTTATGTTATTGGGTCTATCAAAAGCGAAGCCAGTCTTCGGGAAGAAATCAGAACGCATAGGAGAAGCCAAGCGAGCAGTATTCCTTGAATTGCAGGTAGCCCAGCTTTTCATCGCGCTTGGTTGCATCGTCGAAACGCGGGTAAAGGAAGATGTTGGTGCTTATGTAGCGGCTCACCTTCAGCGTGATTGTGTTTTCCCACTCCACCTCCGCACGGCTGTAGGAAGTGTATCCGTACAGCCTGGTCTTCCAGGTTACGTTGTCGCTCAGCGTCCATGTGAGGTTTGCAGTGAGCTGTGAACCGAAGTCTTCCCTCGTGTGGTGGTCGCCGACTATGCTGTATCGCGCCGCCAAGTTCTTGCGATCCACGTATCGGAAGTTGAATGAGAGGAACGAAAGGTTGACGTTTCCCTTCAAACGCTTGTTCTTTGTCTCCACCGTATAGTCGAGACCGAGACCGAGATTGAGGTTGAACGGTGACATAAAGTCCGAATATACGTTCTTGTCATTGCTCTTTAAGCCGTGGGTAAACTGCGTGTAGGCGAGCAGCTGCAGGCTGTAATACCACCGGGAGTGGGCCTGTAGGCCGAGCTTTCCGGTGTATCGGATGAGGTCATTGTTGGTCTTGAACTTGTGCAGAGTGTCGTCACGCGAGGTCTGGAAGCCCAGTCTAAGCTCCAGCTTGTTCTCGAATTTCACTCGGCTCTTGTTGTTATAGTTGGCGTTAAGCGTGAGGTTGCTCACCATAGAGTAGTTGCTTTCGCCGCCCTTGTACCAGTTTCCGGTCACGTAGTTTTGCAGGAACTGCAAGTAGCTGTCGCCGCTGAAGGTCCAGAAGTTGGGTTTGCGGATGAGAACCCCCGAAGGCACGGGCACGAAACTGTCTTCCGGCACCGGCTCGATGTGCGATGCGAGCTTCACTTCCCGGCGCACCGGCTTGTCAAGTTCGTTCCTTATGGTGCCTGCCTTGCGCAGACGCGCCTCGCTGTCGGCCACCAGGTCGGGGCGGGTCAGATAGACGTGGGTCATCACCCGGTCGGTCATGCCGTCCAGACCGCCCTGTGCCAGCGTGTCGCCGCCCACTTTGAACGCCCTTTCTGCCACATCGTGATAGAAAGTGAACGGCATGAACAGTCGCGCGAGGCGCATATCGGCCGTGGAAGTGGCCGCCGCAGTGGTGTCAACCCTGTGGCGCAGTGCCGCAAGCGAGTCGGTATAGGCTCTCAACACGGAGGTTGTGTCCGCGGAGACGCGCCGCTTGGAATGGCGGTGTACCCCCGCCGTGACATCCATAGCCACAGCCAGAAGGAGCAAAACGGGCAGTATTCTATTATATGTATGGCGCATAACAGGTTGCTTAAAGGATATTCCCGACACCGGGGAAAAGGCTTTTCGCTGCAAAATTAGGCAAAATATTCCTATTATCTCCCTGTTGCGCAGCAAAAAGCCTTGCCTTTGCTCCACAAAAGCCTTAGACTTTGGATATAAAAGTCCAGGCCCTTGGATATAAAAAGCACAAACCTCCGCACATAAAAAGCCGCCCCAGCTTGAAACTGAGACGGCCTTTTGTCTATAAAGTGTGTCGGTTGCCCGGCCTTTACTTGCGGATACCACGGTTCACAAGCGTAGTCTGAAGCAGAACACGGTACTTTGCGAACTGGCCGGCGGTCAGGATATAGTTCATATGTTTCAGATCCTTGGCCACAGCCTTGTCAACCAACGACTTTCTCTCGTCGCTCTGTGCGTGCGCAGCCACCATCATTTCACCGCAGAACGTGTGGTGTACGTCGGCCACGCTTTCCATCTGGTCTGTCGTAAGACCCAGTGCCTCGCCGAGTTTGCGTATGTTGACACTCATGTCGTATGCCTCTACGTTGTTTACCTCGGCAACTTTCTCTTCCTCTGCAAATGCCATAGTCATGCTAAGCACTGCCACTACTGTCAAAAACAATCTTTTCATCTTTGTTACCCTTTCTTCTTAACTAAAAAACTCTACTAACTAAATGTTATCCTTTTTGTCTTTTGACGTTGCAAAGATACTGCCTTTCCGGAGTATGGCAATGGATTTTTGCCAACTGTTTGCGCACACAGGCTGCTTTATTGACCTATATCAATACCACAGGTGTACGGTTCTTATATATATAATAATGTATAGGGAAGCTCCGAACGCCGCTTTCCGATGCGAAAGGCACGGCGGCAGCATGAAAAAGGGCCAACAAAAATGCCCCCGCTTCACAGTGGGAGCATTTCACTCAATAGGTATTAGTCTTTTTAAGGTAAAAAGATTGTATTCAGGATAACGGTAGCAAAGATATAACATTTGGGTTGACTGCGCAAACAAATTTATATGTTTAAGAACATATTTTCCCTTTTTCAGCCCATTTCGGGCAATAAAAGTGAAAAAACACGGGGCCTTCGCTCCGCAAACATACCGTTCAGGCATCACAAACACGGCATTTGCGACCTGTAAACACACCGTTTACACCTCGTAAATGCACCTTTACGCTCCGCAAACGGCCGCTTTACGGAGAAGAGGCGGACAGACGGTGGCGGTGACCGCACCATTCTTGCAGCAAGTTCCGTAAAAATGGTTGGCATTTCCGTAATCCTTATAACGCCGGACAGCCGTCTGCGCCATAACTTTGCACCGTGAAAGCTGCACAGACCACAGCATCCGCGCCCACAAGGCACAACCGTAAAAACCAATACCGGCATGAACATCAAGACAATTGCGGCAGTTGCACTCATGGCAACCTGCTGCCTGCCAGCCGCAAAAGCGCAGGAAAACGAGAATGCGGCGCACTCCGAAGCCGCACAGGCGCAGGAGTCCGCCGCTACAGGACAGGCTTGTAAACACGACAAAAGCAATACTCACATGAACAATGCACTAAGCAAAAGACAGCAAAGTCTGATGGCCATTGCCTCATTCGAGGCGAAAGGCGACCTCGAAAGGCTGAAGACCGCCATCAACGAGGCTCTCGACGGCACTCTTACCGTCAATGAAGTGAAGGAAACCCTGTCGCACCTGTATGCCTACACGGGATTTCCGAGGAGCCTCAACGCCCTCGGCACTCTGCAAACCGTGTTGCAGGAACGCCACGCCAAGGGACTTGCAACAGCCGAAGGGCGCGACGCATCGCCCCTACCCCACGGCTACGACGCTCTGAAGCAGGGCACGGAGGTGCAAAGACGGCTCGTCGGCGGTCAGCCGTACACCTATTCGTTCGCCCCGGCCACCGACTTCTACCTCAAAGCCCACCTCTTCGGCGACATATTCGCACGCGACGTGCTGAGCCACACCGACAGGGAGCTGGTGACAGTGAGCGCCCTCGCATCCATGGACGGCGTGGAACCGCAGCTGAAGGCGCACGTAAGAGGGGCGAAAAACATGGGCGTGGCCGACGAAACGCTGCACGCACTGCCCACGGCACTGGCCGATAAGGTCGGTGAAGTGGAGGCTTTTCGTGCGGCAAAGGCCGTGACGGAATTCTACGGCGAGCCTTTCAGCGACGGCAAGCCCATAGACGGGATGGTTTTCCCAAAGGGCAGTCCCAACACAGCCTATGCCCAGTACTTCACAGGCAACAGTTTCATCACGCCACTGCTCAAGGAAGGACTGCCAATGTCCAACGTGACGTTCGAACCGCGCTGCCGCAACAACTGGCACATACACCACAAGGGCGGCCAGGTGCTCATCTGCGTAGGCGGCGAGGGCTGGTATCAGGAATGGAACAGCCCTGCCCGCAGACTGCGCCCGGGCGATGTGGTGAACATTCCGGCCGAAACCAAGCACTGGCACGGCGCGACAGCCGGCTCATGGTTCCAGCACATAGCCATAGCCGTGCCGGCCGACGGCGCAAACAGCGAGTGGCTCGAACCAGTGCCCGACTCCGAATACGACAAGCTGCCAAGGTAATACGACAAGCTGCCAAGGTAATACGACAAGCTGCCAAGGCAATAAAACAAGCTGCCAAGGTAACGGCATCTATATCAGTCCGTTTCCCCTTCCATCCCGGTCGGACTGTTTTGTAATCAAAAAAGATTGCATACATTTTTGCCAAAGATCATATACATTTCCGGCAAAAATGTATGCAATCTTTTGGGAAGATCCACACAATCCTTTGGAAAGACCCATGCGGTTTCTACGCATCCGCCGACAATCGGCAACATGATTTAGACCGACACTTTGGCTCCGCAATTCCTATATGTCTTCAAGACAGGCATAATGTTTGCGCCATAGAGAGCGCCTGTCCAAGAAAAGACAATCTTCTCTAATATCATTCATTTTGAAAAAGTTGCTTTTTATTATTCTTCGCAAGATACAGTCTTCTAATAATATTCGTCCTTTTCATCTATTTTTGTTACCTTTGCCCGTTGAAAAGACAGGAAACGTAACAAAACCAACCGACACGACGACAAAATGAGACAACCGACTGCCATACTGCTGCTGCACTGCCCCGACCAGCCGGGCATAATATCTGAGATAGTAAGGTTCATCACCGACAACCAAGGCAACATCGTCTATCTGGACCAGTATGTGGACAGGCAGGACGGTATGTTCTTCATGCGCATAGAATGGGAGCTGGACAAATTCCTCATACCCCGCGAGAAGATAAAGGAATACATCGACACACTGTATGCCCAACGCTACAACATGGTGAGCAGCCTTTACTTCAACGACGTGAAGCCGCGCATGGCCATATTCGTGAGCAAGATGAGCCACTGTCTGTACGACCTGCTGGCAAGATACAAGGCCGGCGAGTGGGACGTCGAGATACCGTGCATCGTGAGCAACCACCCCGACATGAGGGAGGTGGCCGAGCAGTTTGGCATTCCCTATCACGTATGGTCGATTGCCAAAGACCACTCCAACAAGGCCGAAGTGGAAAAGGCGGAGATGGACTTGCTGCGCAAGGAGAAGGTCACGTTCATCGTGCTGGCACGCTACATGCAGATTATCAGCGACGAGATGATACAGCAGTATCCTAACCACATTATCAATATACACCACTCGTTCCTGCCGGCGTTTGTGGGTGCAAAGCCCTACCACCAGGCATGGCAGAGGGGAGTCAAGATAATCGGTGCCACGAGCCACTATGTTACGGCGGAGCTTGACGCCGGCCCGATAATAGAGCAGGATGTGGTGAGGATAACCCACAAGGACACCCCGGAGAGCCTTGTCCTCAAGGGACGAGACTTGGAAAAGATAGTGTTGTCGCGTGCGGTGACCAAGCACATTGAGCGCAAGATACTGACATACCACAACAAGACGATAATCTTCAACTAAGGCTACCCATATACAATATAAGTTTAACATGGCGTGGGATTTATAAGACACGCCTTAAAGGAAGAACGCAATGGAGATAGCGATAGTAAAGTATAACGCCGGCAACATATATTCTGTGGTCAACGCACTGAGACGGCTCGGCGTAAGCCCCGTGCTCACCGACAACGCCGAACGCCTGGCCAAGGCCGACCGTGTGTTGTTTCCCGGCCAGGGCGAGGCGAGCCACACCATGGCGAGCCTGAAGGCAAAGAGGCTCGACGAGGTGATAAAGGGTCTGCGCCAGCCCGTGCTCGGCATTTGTGTTGGTCAGCAGCTGCTGTGCCGCCACTCTGAAGAGGGCGACACCGACTGCATCGGGGTGTTCAATGCCGACGTGAAAAGGTTTGTCCCCGAACGCCACGAGGACAAGGTTCCGGCAATGGGCTGGAACTCGATACGCGACACACGGTCTGATTTGTTCAGCGGCTTCACGGCAGACAAGGATGAGTATGTCTATTTCGTGCATAGCTACTACGTGCCAGTGTGCCAATACACTATCGCCACGGCTGACTACATACTGCCATATAGCGCTGCGCTGCATAAGGACAACTTCTACGCCACGCAGTTCCACCCGGAAAAGAGCGGCGGTGTGGGCGAAAGGATACTAAGGAACTTTTTGGAATTATGATAGAGCTTATACCAGCGATTGACATAATCGACGGCAAGTGCGTCAGACTGTCGGAGGGCGACTACGCACGCAGCAAGGTTTACGGCGACAGCCCGGCCACGATGGCCAAGCGGTTTGAGGCAATAGGCTTCAAGCGGCTGCACGTGGTTGACCTCGACGGAGCAAAGTCGAAGCACATAGTCAACGAGGCGGCACTGTGCGAGATTACCGCAAGCACAAGCCTCACAGTAGATTTCGGAGGAGGAATTAAGACTGACGCCGACATCGACAAGGCGTTCGCCGCAGGCGCGGCCATGGTGACCATAGGGTCGGTGGCGGTGGCAAACCCCGAACTCATGGACTCGTGGATTGACAAGTATGGGGCAGACAGGCTCATACTCGGGGCAGACGTGCGTGACGGCAAGATTGCCATCAACGGATGGAAGGAGAAGTCTGAGGCTGACCTGCTGCCGTTTCTCTCTCACTATGTGGAACGGGGGATTACCAATGTGCTGTGCACCGACATCTCGAAAGACGGAATGCTCGGCGGCACCGCCGTGGCACTATATAAAAAGGTGATGCAAGCCTACCCCACCCTGCACCTCATTGCGAGCGGAGGGGTGTCGTGCAAGGAAGACATCGAGGAGCTGCAGCACGAGGGCATACCGGCGGTAGTGTTCGGCAAGGCCATATACGAAGGAAGAATAGACTTAAAGGAACTATGGGACTGGCAAAACGCATAATACCGTGCCTCGACGTGAAGGACGGCGAAACGGTGAAGGGGGTCAACTTCGTGCAACTGCGCAAGGCCGGCAACCCCGTGGAGCTGGGAAAGGCTTACAGCGAGGCGGGAGCCGACGAACTGGTGTTTCTCGACATAACGGCCAGCCACGAGGGTCGCAAGACATTCACCGACATGGTGACAAGAGTGGCGGCAGAGATAAACATTCCGTTCACCGTGGGCGGTGGCATCAACGAACTGGCCGACGTGGAGCGGCTGCTCAACGCCGGAGCCGACAAGGTGAGCGTGAACAGCGCGGCACTACGGCAGCCACAGCTCATCGACGAAATCACAAGCCGCTTCGGCAGCCAGGTGTGCGTGTGCGCCATCGACGCGCGGCTCGACGACGACGGCTGGCACTGCTACCTCAACGGAGGGCGCAAGCGCACCGAACGCAGACTGCTCGAATGGGCAAAGGAGGCGCAAGAGCGCGGCGCAGGCGAGATACTTTTCACCAGCATGAACCACGACGGAGTGAAGACCGGCTACGCCAACGAGGCTTTGGCCATGCTTGCCGGCGAACTGTCGATACCCGTAATAGCAAGCGGCGGAGCCGGAACTATGGAGCACTTCCGCGACGCCTTCACCATAGGACACGCCGACGCAGCCCTGGCTGCAAGCGTATTCCACTTCGGCGAGATAGCCATACCCGAGCTGAAGGCTTACCTGCGCAGCGAAGGCGTTGACGTGAGAATTTGAAACAAGAACCACCAAAAGACAAAAACAAAACACACATACAGACATGGAAATAGACTTCGGAAAATCAAACGGGCTTGTCCCTGCCATCATACAGGATGCCGACACACAGAAGGTGCTCATGCTCGGATACATGAACAAGGAGGCATACGAGAAGACGATGGCCACAAAACAGGTGACATTCTACAGCCGCTCGCGCAAGTGCCTTTGGACAAAGGGCGAGACATCGGGTAACTTTCTCGACCTCGTGTCGATAAAGAGCGACTGCGACAACGACACACTGCTCGTGGAGGTGCATCCGCACGGCCCCACATGCCACACCGGCGCCGACACCTGCTGGGGCGAGACCAACAAGGCCAACCCACTGCTGTTCCTGACCGAACTGCAAGACTTCATCAACAAGCGCCACGAGGAAATGCCAGAGGGCAGCTACACGACGTCGCTGTTCAAGGACGGACTGAACAGAATGGCGCAAAAGGTTGGCGAAGAGGCTCTTGAGGCTGTTATAGAAGCAGTGAACGGTACCAACGAACGTTTAGTCTATGAGGGAGCGGATATGCTCTACCACCTGATAGTGCTGCTCACATCGAAGGGCATGCGCATAGAGGAACTCGCAAAGGAACTGCAAGTGCGCCACGACCCAAACTGGCACAAGCATTAACCCCCACGAATATTTCACGTTACAGCCATGCTCATAGACTACAAGAAGGCTAAAATACTGCAACAGGACGGCAAACTGGTATTGGACAACATCGACTTCCACGTTGACGAAGGTGAGTTCATTTACATCATCGGGCGTGTCGGTTCCGGCAAGAGCACCCTGTTGAAGACCATATACCTTGAGATTGACATTGAAGAAGCCGAAGCTGCAAGTGTTCTCGACACCAACATCATCGGGCTGAAGCGCAAACATGTACCTGCACTGCGCCGTCAAATCGGCACGATATTCCAGGATTTCCAGCTTCTAAGCGACCGTACGGTTTACAAGAACCTGCGCTTTGTACTCAAGGCTACAGGCTGGAAAGACAAGAATGACATTGACAAACGCATTGCAGAGGTACTCGCCGATGTCGGAATGTCTGACAAAGCCGACAAGATGCCGCACGAGTTGTCAGGCGGAGAGCAGCAGCGCATAGCCATTGCGCGCGCCATTCTGAACAGTCCCAAGCTGATTGTGGCAGACGAACCCACAGGAAACCTCGACCCGGAAACGGCGGAAAGCATAATCAAGCTGCTGCGCGACATTTCCCAGACCGGCACTTCCGTCATAATGACCACCCACAACATTCCGCTATTGGACAAGTATCCAGGCATAGTTTACCGCTGCCACGACGGTCGCTTGGAGGAAACCACAAGCGATTTCAACAAGTTGTCCTTGCCGGACGACGAAACCAACGGGACAGACAGCCCCGTAGCACAGCAAGAGGGGCAAACCTACGGTACGAGGGAAGACCTCTCCGTATGAAAGACAAACTGGAATAACAACACGAAAAGCAGAAATATTATGAAAGTAATGAAATTCGGAGGTACATCCGTCGGCACACCTGCGCGGATGAAAGACGTGACCAAGCTGGTTACCTCGCCGGGGCAGCCCGTCTTTGTGGTTCTCTCGGCCATGTCAGGCACAACAAATTCTCTCGTGGAAATATCCGATTATCTATACAAGAAGAACCCCGACGGAGCCAATGAGGTGATAAACAAGCTCGAAAGCAAGTACATCGGTCACACAAACGAGCTGTATTCCACCGAAGAATGGCGCAAGAAGACACAGGAATTCCTCCGCGATGAGTTTGCATACCTGCGCACTTTCACAAAGGAACTGTTCACGAGCTTTGAGGAAAAGAGCATAGTTGCGCAAGGCGAGATAATGAGTACCAACATGGTAGTCAACTATATGAAGGAGCAGGGCATCAAGGCCACACTTCTGTCTGCGCTCGATTTCATGCGGACAGACAAGAACGGCGAGCCTGATTCGGCATATATCAAGGACAAGCTGACCGCCATACTCAAAGAAAACGAAGGCCAGCAAGTCTATATCACACAAGGTTTTATATGCCGCAACGCCTATGGAGAAATAGACAACCTGCAACGCGGAGGCAGCGACTACACCGCATCGCTCATCGGAGCGGCCATCAACGCCGGGGAAATACAGATATGGACCGACATAGACGGTATGCACAACAACGACCCGCGCGTGGTTGACAAGACCCAACCCGTACACCAGCTGCACTTCGAAGAGGCTGCCGAGCTTGCCTACTTCGGCGCAAAGATCCTGCATCCCACCTGTATCCAGCCGGCAAAGTATGCAGGAATACCCGTAAGGCTGCTCAACACGATGGAGCCGGAGGCCGAGGGAACAACCATAAGCAATGCCACGGAGCGCAGAAAGATAAAGGCCGTGGCCGCAAAAGACAACATTACGGCCATAAAAATCAAGAGCAGCCGGATGCTTCTCGCAACAGGTTTCCTGCGCAAGGTATTCGAGATCTTCGAAAGCTACCAGACTTCCATCGACATGGTTTGCACCTCTGAGGTGGGAGTGTCAATGAGTATTGACGACAGCTCGCACCTCGACGACATCGTGGCGGAGCTGAAAAAGTACGGAACCGTAACGGTTGACAACGACATGTGCATTATCTGCGTTGTCGGTGACCTCGACTGGAGCAACGTAGGCTTCGAGACGCTTGCGGCGGAAGCCATGAAAGACATCCCCGTGCGGATGATTTCATACGGCGGATCCAACTACAACATCTCGTTTCTCATAAAGAAAGACGACAAGAAGAGGGCGTTGCAGAGTCTCAGCGACACGCTTTTCAACCGATAGGCCGTCTTACCGTTATGGCCAAGCCCCATTCCGGGCTTGGCCAACCGCTTTTCCCGGTCCAGGAATGCGGCGACTAAAACAAACAGCAACAACAATCACAATACAAAAACACGATGAAAGGGAATTTTCCTGTTGACCAATTCCAGTCAATCCAGACCCCATTCTACTATTATGACACCGAGCTGCTCCGTGCAACCCTGCGTGCCATCAACAATGAAACGGCCAGACATGAAGGCTTTACAGTGCACTATGCCATAAAGGCCAATGCCAACAAGAACATTCTGCGCACCATCCGCGAGGCGGGACTCGGCGCAGACTGCGTGAGCGGCGGCGAGATTGAGGCTGCGCTCAGCACCGGTTTTCCGGCCTCGGGCATCGTCTTTGCCGGCGTGGGCAAGGCAGACTGGGAGATAAACCTTGCCCTTGACAATGACATAGCGTGCTTCAATGTGGAAAGCGCTGCCGAACTGGCCGTGATAAACGAACTGGCCGCAAATAAAGGAAAGACGGCAAGGGTCGCTCTGCGCATTAATCCTAACATCGGAGCGCACACTCATGCCAACATAACTACGGGGCTTGCAGAAAACAAGTTCGGCATAGCCATGCGTGACATGGAGGCTTTGATAGACAAGACCCGGCAGATGGCCAACGTGGAGTTCAAGGGCCTGCACTTCCACATAGGCTCCCAGATACTCGACATGACCGATTTCGAGGCTCTGTGCAACAGGATAAACGAGCTGCAGGACCGTCTGGACAGCCAGCGCATACGGGTGGAGAGCATAAACGTTGGCGGCGGGCTTGGTATAGACTACGAACACCCGAACAGGATGCCCGTCCCTGATTTCAAGTCCTACTTCGACACCTACGCAAAGCACCTGCGTCTGCGTCCCGGACAGCAGCTTCACTTCGAGTTGGGCAGGGCTGTTGTAGGCCAGTGCGGCTCTCTGATCACGCGTACATTATATATAAAGCAAGGCGAAACCAAGAAATTCGCCATCGTGGATGCCGGCATGACCGACCTTATAAGGCCAGCCCTGTATCAGGCTTACCACAAAATAGAGAACATCTCAAGCGACAAGCCTACGGAAACCTACGATGTGGTGGGGCCTATATGCGAGTCGAGCGACGTGTTTGCCAAGCATGTGGAACTCAACTCCACCTCGCGCGGCGACCTTATTGCCATACGTTCGGCCGGAGCCTACGGCGAAATAATGGCATCACAGTATAATTGTCGCCGGATGCCCACGGGTTACACGAGCGACGAGACGGGATTCGGAGGACAACGGTAGCCCTCCATAGCGGCAAAGAGCCGTCCCGGAACAGTCTCCGGCACGGCTTTGCGGCTGACAAGGCCTCTCTTCTGTCTTAGTCCGGCCGACAAGAACCAACCTAATATGCAAACGGCATGATCAAGGTACTGCATTTCTTCCCGAAAGACAACATGACGGTTGCACAGTATGTGGAAACTCTGTGCAACGCCATGGGAAGTTATGCAGACGTTCATGCCTCTTGCCAACCCAAAGACTTCATCAACAAGCTGTGCGACAAGCGTCCCGATATAGTGCATCTGCACGGGTGCTGGCGCATGGCCAACTGGGTTGCGGCACGCAAGGCCACAGCCCACGGGGCACGGGTTGTGCTCTCGCCGCACGGAGGGCTTGAACCTTGGGTTGTCAAGCAGGACTATTGGAGCAGGAAACTGCCGCAACTGGCACTCTACCAGCGGCGTATAGTCAAGCGTGCAGCAGCCGTTATCGTAATGGGACGCATGGAGAAAGAGTGTCTGGAGCGGCTGGGTTACACCCGTAACATAGAGACTGTCCCCAACTCACTCGTCACCTGCGCACTGACCGACGAGCAAATGGCTACGGCAACCCTCGCCATTTACCGCAAAGTGCTGGACAGCAACGTCTGGCCGCTGATGGCTGAAGAGACAAAAGTGGCTACACGGTCACTGATAAAGGCCGGAATTACAGGCGATGCCCGCTGGCTTGACAACACTGAAGCTGCCGCTGTCCACAGCCTTACTGCGGACGAGCGGCGCAAAGTGGCGCTTTACGCATACCAAGAGGGCGTTTTA
This sequence comes from Lachnospiraceae bacterium, assembly GCA_963590445.1. Taxonomy (GTDB): domain Bacteria; phylum Bacteroidota; class Bacteroidia; order Bacteroidales; family Bacteroidaceae; genus Prevotella. Next base: position 26,587 of record CAVAPI010000018.1, read on the forward strand.
GACACCGTAACCCGTGGCTTTACGGTGACAGGAAGCCCACTTCCCGACACCGATCCGGCCACCGTTCCCCACTATGCGGCAGATACTGGCACAGCGGACAGCCTCGTAGCGCAAGACAGAGGCGACATCAACGCAAAGACAGCAGCCGCACTGAAAGCCGTCCGCAAGCTGGACAGAGCCGGAAAACTGACGATAAAGCACCTGCTGGAGCTTGACCTGCTCCTGCGCAGCGGCGAGATTGACGAAGACAACATGGCCGAAACACTGCGCGAAAAGCGTCTGCTTACGTTCGCTACCAGGATTATGGCCGTAATGAACCGCATCACAGGACTGGATGAAGGGCTGATGCCTGTAGCCATGAGGGACGGACGCGGCGCAAAAAGCATAATAAAACGAATAACCAAAAGTCTTGAAATATGACATCAAAGACAGTTTCCAATACGGAAACAAACCTGCATTACCTTGAGCTATTGTCACATTCGTTTCCGACAATAGCCGACGCAAGTACGGAAATAATCAACCTGGAGGCCATACTCAACCTCCCCAAGGGCACTGAACACTTCCTTGCCGACCTCCATGGCGAGAGCGAGGCTTTCCAGCACGTGCTGAAAAACGCCTCGGGCAACATAAAGCGCAAGGTGAACGAACTGTTCGGCAACAGTATGCGCGAGTCCGAGAAGAAGGAACTCTGCACCCTGATATACTATCCCGAACAGAAACTGGAGCTTGTCAAGGCTTCCGAGCCTGAACTGAACGACTGGTACCACATCACAATACACCAGCTCGTGCGCGTATGCCGCGACGTGAGCAGCAAGTACACGCGCTCCAAGGTGCGCAAATCCTTGCCGTCAGACTTCAGCTACATCATAGAAGAACTGCTCCACGAGCGTGATGACGACACCGACAAGGCTGCCTACGTCAACGTAATCGTGGACACCATCATTACAACTGGCCGAGCCGACGACTTCATCGCAGCTCTCTGCAACGTGATACAGCGGCTTGCCATCGACCAGCTGCACATTCTCGGCGACATATACGACCGTGGTCCGGGTGCCCACAAGATAATGGACACCATGATGAAGTACCACAAATGGGACATACAGTGGGGCAACCACGACATTCTCTGGATGGGTGCGTGCGCCGGAAACGACGCCTGCATCTGCAATGTGCTGCGCCTGTCGCTGCGCTATGCCAACCTGAGCACGCTCGAAGAGGGCTACGGCATCAACCTCGTGCCGCTTGCCACATTTGCCATGGACACTTACGCCGACGACCCGTGTACCGAGTTCATGCCGAAGCTGCTGAAAGACTCCACTCTTGACGACAAGACCAAACGGCTGATAGCCATGATGCACAAGGCAGTCACCGTATTGCAGTTCAAAGTGGAGGCACGGCTGTTCAGAAAGCACCCGTCGTGGGGCATGGAGGGGCGTTGCCTGTTCGACAACATCGACTACGGGCGCGGCGTATGCACCATCGGCGGCAACGGAGGCAAGGAATACGGTATGCTGAGCAACAACTTCCCCACCATAGACCCAACAGACCCCAACAGGCTCACGCCCGAAGAAGAGCAACTGATGGACAGACTGCACCACTCCTTTACCGTTTGCGAGAAGTTGCGCCGCCATATACGCACCCTACTGAGCCACGGCTGCATGTACGCAATATACAACAGCAACCTGCTCTTCCACGCGTCCATACCGCTCAACGACGACGGTTCGCTCAAGGAAGTGGAGCTTGCGCCAGGGCAAAGGTTCAGCGGCAAGGAGCTAATGCACCAAACGGGATTGCTCATACGCTCGGCCTTCACCGACGACACTCCCCGAAACGAGAAGCAATATGCCATTGACTACTTCCTCTATCTGTGGTGCGGCAAGGACAGCCCGCTGTTCGACAAGTCTAAGATGGCCACATTCGAGCGCTATTTCCTGGCCGACAAGGAGACATACACCGAGGAAAAAGGCAACTACTTCAAGCTCCGCGACTCTGAAGAGGTGTGCGACAGAATTCTGGATGCCTTCGGAGTGACCGGAAACAACCGCCACATAATCAACGGACACGTCCCTGTGCATGCCGGAAGCGGCGAAAACCCCATAAAAGCCAACGGGAAACTGATGGTAATCGACGGCGGTTTCAGCGAAGCATACCACAAGGAAACCGGAATAGCCGGCTATACGCTCGTGTATCACAGCCGGGGCTTCCAGCTCGTGCAGCACGAACCTTTCACCAGCACAGCCGACGCAATCCAGCGCGGCACTGACATCAAAAGCACATTCCAGATAGTGGAGATGTCCAAGCACCGCATGCTCGTGGCCGACACCGACAAGGGCGAAGAGCTGCGCACCCAAATTGTAGATCTCAAAGAATTGCTCCACGCCTACCGCCACGGCAATATAAAGGAGATAACGTCAAGACAGTGACACCCCTACCCCTCTACACTCCGCACATAGAGACCACAAGCTCCATGTGCGGAGTTTTGTTTTAGTGACAGGGGAAAAACAAACTTGTTTGGAATTATTGCTGTCCGCTATTTTTTTGCATGCATAAACAATTGGGCTGAATTTCTCGCTCGAAATTCAGCCCTTTAGTTGCCTTTGTTTTTGTCAGGAACATCAAGCAACTGCTGAAGATCAAGAGTTTCATCGGCACGTCGCGCAATGCGGTGGAGATACAAATACGGACTGCGCTGGCCACAATGC
>CAVAPI010000019.1:0-2469 GCA_963590445.1 Lachnospiraceae bacterium
TTGCAAATCTTCTTCACAATGGAGTGTCTGTGGTGGTACATATCAAAGAAGAAGGCGATAATGAAGGCGAGTTGTCAAGTGCAGGAATAGATATTGTCAGCAACAAGAACCAAACTTTACTGTGTGCCATAATTGATAAAGCCATAGTTTGGTATGGTAACATCAACTTCTTCGGTTACAATTCTGAGACGAGTAACATAATGCGAATCGCTGACCATAAAATCGCCAACGAAATGATAGATGTGTTGTATTCTGATGCGGAAAAGGCATAAAAGAAGGTTAAATACGTTAAATCTTCACCATTTCGTATCTAAAAAGAATCCATATTGCCACTTTTCTACCGTTTAGTGCGTATAATATTGATAATCAACTAATAATAGATACTATGGTTGTACAAATACCATTTATCTAACCTTAAGAGATGGTGAAGAAACACTGACGATAGATAACTCTAGCGGTAAAAGTAGGAAAACAGGAAAAGACTGTTATAGTGACTACTTTTATGATTGTCCTATAAGATTGTTGTATTTAGGACGAAATTTGAAATATGGTTTTAGTGATAAACAAACGATATATGACTTTGTTGCCGGTAAATTGACACAAAGATATCGTGCTTCTGCTCCTTTTGCCAGCAGTACGACTCTCAAGAAAGTAACGATTGGCCCGAAAGTGACATTCGTTTATAACCATTTATGCAACGATTGTGACCTTCTCGCGTCAATCGACTTTCCTGTGGGGATAGATTCTATCTATGCTCATGCTTTCGATGGTTGTGACAAACTTGCCTCGATATCATTTAAGGAGTCAACAGGACATATTTTGGGTATTGGTGATGCTGTTTTCAAGAATTGCATAGCGTTGTCTCAGGTCACCCTTCCCTGCCAACTTTCATCATTGGGAAACGAAACTTTCCAAGGATGCACACTGCTCAAAGATGTAGTTTTCAACAATAATAGCTCGTATCAGCCGATGCTCGCTATTGGCAATTATACTTTTGCACAATGCAGTCTGATTAAAACGCTGACATTCCCCGGTCGTTTGAAAAGTATTGGTAACTATACTTTCTCTGATTGCACAGGTCTTACAGATTTGACATTCCAAGACTCCAAAACTACAGTCTATTTAGGATATGGAGCAAAAGTAACGGGCAGTACCACCACCGATTATAGTTCTTCCCTTCCTCTTTTTGCCAACAGCACATTAGAGAAACTTTATATTGGAAAGAATGTGAACTATAATGCTACCAAAAATTATGGCTATTCACCCTTCTATAACCAAAAATTCCTTACGGATGTCACTTTCTCGCAAGCAGGAACGGTAACTTATTGCCAGGACTATCTTCTCTACCTTGTAAACAGTTGCAAGACATTGATATTGCCTGAAAGTCTGAAAACCATAGGCAACTCAACTTTCCAAGGTATGAGTTCACTTGAAGCTATCGTAATACCCAACAATGTGACTACCGTTGGCACTTATGCCTTTGCTGATGATACTACAATGCTCAGTGCAAAATTGTCTACTTCTTGTGCGTGGCTAAAAGAAGGTCTGTTCAGCAATTGCAGTTCATTGCAATCCATTACCATACCATCTGTAGTCACCAAGATGGATGCTTATATGTTTACGAATTGCCATTCGTTGACCTATGTGAACTTTGAGGACGCTACAGATTTGATAGATATGGGATATGGTGCTTCTGAGAAGAATTATGGTCTATTCCGTGATTGCCCGGTAGAGACGCTTTATTTGGGTCGTTGGCTGTCATACAATACGGATATGTCTTCCCGTTCACCATTTTACAGTATCTCTGCTTTGAAGAACCTTACTTTTGGTAAGAATGTTTCTGTGGTAGACAAGTTTATGTTCTCTTTCTGCACAGGTCTTGAAGAGGTATACTTGCCCGACAACATCACATCAGTGGGTCTTTGGGGCTTCCGCGGTTGCAAAGCATTGAAGACTGTACGGTTGAGCCAAAAACTGAATCAGGTGGCTGACTATGGTTTTTCGGGATGCAAGTCGCTCGATAACGTAGTGTTCCCTGCCAGCATGACGAGTGTGGCAGACAACAGTTTTTCCAACTGTACCTCTCTGAAGACGCTTGACTTGGGTTCTTCTCTTTTGATTATCGGTCCTTCAGCTTTTGAGAATGACTCCACGCTCCAAAGTATCGTAATACCAGAAACCCTCTACGGTCTCGGTGTTGCAGCCTTCAAGAGTTGTGTAAGTCTGCCCAATGTCACCATTAGAAGTATTTCTTCTGTCGGCAAGCAGGCATTCCAAGATTGTACTGGATTGAAATGGGTATCTCTCAGCGACAAGACAACGTCTTTGGGCGAGAATTCATTCGATGGTTGCAGCAATATTGCTTATGTGAAATCATATGCTGAGATGCCGCCGGAGGGATTGGCTAACTTCCCACAAAATTTTCCGCTTAGATATTTCTATGGAGAGAGTGCCAACGCTATCAAAATT
>CAVAPI010000019.1:2479-29086 GCA_963590445.1 Lachnospiraceae bacterium
AACCCGAAAAAGACTGGGCAAAAATGGTTCAAGAGGCAAAGGAATCGCCTCCCGCCCCAAGTCTGTTTGATAAAATAGGGCTTACTTTTTGAAAAAAACAAGCCCGAAGTCCCATTTTACAAGGCTTCGGGCAGGATATTCATACTCTTTTGAGTTTTAGCGGACAGCAATATAAAAATATAAGCCGCAAATCAACCGACTTGTTCTTTCACCGTCACCAAACGCACCTTCTACGCCACGCAAATGCCGTGTTTACGGGGCGTAACTGTGCCGTTTGCGATGCGCAAACGGGCGGTTTACGAATAGCAACCGCGGACTATGCTTCCAGAAGATGGGCGGCCAAGGAGTCGGCAGCCTGCACTATGGCAACGAGAGGCACGTCGCTTGCGGCCGAAATGTTGCTCTTTGACTCGTAGCTCTGGAACGACAAATCCCACGCACCCATATGCCAGCGTATGGCCAACAGTTCGTCGTTGGTCAGTTCCAGGCCGAGACGCAGCAGCATAACCACCGACTTCTCGCCGTGACCGAACGGGAAACGGGTGTAGTCCACGTCATAGCCGTCATACTGCTCCCACCTACCCTGCTCGTCCTTGCGGTATTTGGTTATCTTGCGGTAGATGTTTGCCTTGCATACATCGTGCAGCAGCGTGGCTATGGCTATGCTTTCTTCGGGCAGACGCGGCTCAAGCTCCGGCCTAAGCTCCACCATCTGGCGGCGGAGTGCAACGGCTGCACGATACACATTGAGCGAATGTTCCAGCAAACCGCCGTCGTGGCTGAGATGACGGTTGACTGAAGCGGGCGCAACAAAGAAGCCTGCCTTCCCAAGATAGGCCACTACTTCGTCAATACCCTTGCGGTTGGTGGCTTTAAGTATGGATATGAACTCGTCTTTCATCTTCTTCTATGTTCGGTTAACGGCTGCATTTGTATTGAAGTCCGCCGATTTTACAGGAAAAGGCGGCGGACTTTATATCGGGGAACGGCCGGTTTCACTTCACCTTTTCACCGTTTACCACGAGATTCTTGACGGTGCAGTTCTCTATCATTGCCGGATTGAACGCCTTTTTCTCGTCCTTTATGTCGCAATCCTCAAAGGAGAAGTCCGAAAGGCGGTACTTTTCCGACTTGCCCACGTCGAAGAAATTGCGGCAAGTGGCCTTTACGTTCTTGAAAGAGATGTTGTTGCACCGGGAAAGAGGCATGTCCTTGCGCTCTTCGGGCTTGAAAAACTGGGTCCAAGGGCGCACTACAAGGAAGCTGGTGCAGGTACCTGTGACGTTTTCAAGGCTGACATACTCGTAGTGTTGCGGCGTGTCAGGACGCATTTTCAGCCATAGTACGCGGTTTGCACCGGCCATTGTGTTGTTGCGGAACACGATGTTGCGGTCGTGGAGCGACTCGCTGCCGAGCGTAAGGCAACTGTGTACGCTGCCGTAATTGCAGTTTTCCACTATGATATTCATGTTCGGGCCGTTGTCAGGGTCCTTGTCTGCCCATGTTCCCTTGCCGCCTTTCAGCACCACAGCGTCGTCGTTGACACTCATGTAGCAGCGGTTTACGAGCACGTTCTTGCAGTAATCGATGTCGATAGCGTCGCTGCTCGGAGCCTTGAGTCCGCTCGTTGGGGCATAGATGTGGCAGCCCAGGTAGCGCACATATTCGCACCGGTAGAGATGATTGGTCCAGAAAGGACTGTTTATCAGGCGCACGTCCTGCACAGTAACGTTCGTTGAGTTGGAGATATACACCAGTCTTGGGCGCATAGCCTCAAGGTTTGTGCACTGGCGGTTGTACTTCCGGCGTATCCAGAACTCCTCCCAGTAGTTGTGGCCGTTGCCGTTTATCGTGCCGTGTCCGGCAATGGTGAAGCAGTCTGTGCTGTCCGCATTGACGAGAGCGGCGAAATATTGCAGCGTCTGCCCCTCCATACGGGTCTTCAACAGCTTGAAATCGCGTATGCGGTCGCTGCCTTTCAGCACGCCACCTTTCTCTATATAGAGGTTAACGCCCTGCTTGAAGAAGAGCGAACCGCTCAGGAATGTGCCTTGGGGCACCACTACCACACCGCCGCCGTCAGCTTCAGCGCGGTCAATCACTGCCTGTATCGCTTTGGTCTGCACGACATTCGAGTCGGTACTCACCCCATAGTCGGTGATGACATACCGCTTGCCGAGCTTTTCCATCGCCACTTTTGTCGTGTCACTGAACCATTCGGGTATCGGAGTGCCGTCCGGGAAGAGCTGCACAGACTTCTTTTTCCCTGCCGAAGCGTGGCACGCCACAGCCAAAGCCACGGTTATCAAGATCTTTGTTCTCATGTTTTTTGTTTTTAGTCGTTTGATTGGTTTTATAATCAGTTTGTTGAAAGCTGTCAAGCCCTTGCTCCGGGCGGTATATGCGGCCAATGCCGTTGCGGAAAGCGGCAAGCCTGCCCGTGCCTATATCCGGTTTATATCCACATAGCCGTGCATTACGGCATAGACAGTCATGGCCGACACGCTCCTAAGCCCCAACTTCTCCATGATGTTCCTGCGGTGTGTTATCACCGTGGCCAGACCTATGTTGAGAATGTCGGCTATCTCCTTGTTGATATGCCCCTGCACAATGAGAGCCATCACCTCTATTTCACGGTTCGACAGCACGTTCTGCTGCATCGGAGCGGACATGACGGGCGGCAAGTTGCGCCCGTTGGCGTGTGCGCTCTGCTCCAGTGCCAGCAGCGATTTGACGAGTTGCCGCTCGGAAACGTTGACGCACAGGCAGTGGAAACCGCTGAGCTGCGTGCCTGTATCGGCCGACAGCGTGAGCACAATGGTCTTGTGGCGGTTGTCAACGAAGAACTTGCGGTGCTGCAACACTATGTTCGTGGCCACAAAGTAGTGGAAATAGGTCTCAGAACCGCTGTCTTCCAACTCTGCAAACGAGCCGAACACGTCCACATCAGCCATCGGCATGACCGCTTGCAGTATCGATTTCATGCCGATAACGGCCAATGTGTTGGGGTCAACCACCGCTATTTTCGGACGGACAGCACCCATGAGCGCACCTTTTCCCTCCATTTCATGTGGTTTCCCCTCCATTCCCAAAGCCTTTCCCGTGCCTTCATGCGCCTTTCCCGTGCCGTTCATATCGCAGTATGCCCCTTTTGGCCGTGCCTACCCTACGACATGAAGCCCAGCAATGCACCTGCGGCCACTGCCGAACCTATCACTCCAGCCACGTTAGGACCCATTGCGTGCATGAGAAGGAAGTTGTGGCGGTCGTATTCAAGGCCGAGATTGTTGCTTATACGTGCCGACATAGGCACCGCAGACACACCGGCATTGCCTATCAGGGGGTTGAGTTTCTTGCCTGAAGGCAGGAACAGGTTCATTAACTTGACGAACAGCACACCGCTGGCGGTAGCTATCATAAAGGCGCAAGCGCCGATTATGAAGATGAACAGGGTGTTGAGCGTCAGGAACTCGCTCGCCTGGGTGGAGCAACCCACGGTCAGGCCGAGCAGCATCACCACTATATCGTTGAGAGCCGACCCGGCTGTCTTGGCCAAACGGGTGGTTTTGCCGCTCTCCTTGAGCAGGTTTCCGAAGAAAAGCATACCGAGCAGCGGCAGTCCGGACGGCACTATGAACGTGGTAAGCAGCAGTCCGATTATAGGAAACAGTATCTTTTCGGTCTGGCTCACCTGCCTTGCCGGCTTCATGCGTATCACCCGCTCCTTCTTGGTGGTCAGCATACGCATCAAAGGCGGCTGGATCAGCGGCACGAGTGCCATGTATGAGTAGGCGCACACGGCTATCGCACCCATGAGATTGGGGCTTAGCTTTGACGAAAGGAATATGGCTGTAGGCCCGTCCGCACCGCCTATGATGGCTATACCGGCCGCCTGGTTTGGCTCAAAGCCCAAGGCGAGGGCCACCATGTAGGCGCCGAAGATGCCGAACTGCGCCGATGCGCCTATCAACACCAGCTTCGGGTTGGCTATAAGTGCCGAGAAATCGGTCATAGCCCCTATGCCGAGGAACACCAAAGGCGGATACCAGCCCTGTCGCACGCCCTGATAGAAGATGTTGAGCACGGAGTTGTCCTCGTAGAGTCCTATCTCCAGACCTGCATCTGTCCTGAACGGGATGTTTCCGAGGATGATTCCCAGTCCTATGGGAATGAGCAGCAGAGGCTCAAAGTCCTTCTTTATGGCAAGATATATAAGTATTGCGCCGACAACTATCATGACCATGTTGCCGGCCGAGGCGTTTGCGAAGCCTGTGTAGGTGAGAAATTCGTTGAAATTCTCGGCTATGAAACTCGTTATTTCCATGGTTGTCAGGCTATTACTATCAGTGTGTCACCCTCAAGCACGGAGTCGCCCGGCTTGACCAGCACTTCCTTGACCGTTCCGGTGGCCTCTGCCTCGATGTTGTTCTGCATCTTCATGGCCTCAAGCACCACGGCTGTGTCGCCGGCGTTTATGTTATCTCCCGGTTTCACGTTGACTGACGTTATCGTTCCGGGCAATGGAGACTTCATGGGAGTGCCTGTTGTGGCTGCCGGCTTGGCCTTTTCTTCCGTCCGGACAGGGGCTGCCTGCGGTGCGGGAGCCGGAGTTGCCGGTTTTACTGCGTGCGGTGAGTGAACCGGATGCGCCGCCTTTATGGGCTGCTTCAGTTCCACTTCAAACGGAATGCCGTTCACTTTCACTTTGGCGAGGTTGCCTTCCACTTCCTCAATCTCCACTTCGTAGTCAACGCCCTTTACTTTATATTGATACTTGTTCATGTTGTTGCTGTTTTCTTTATGGTTTTACTTGTGTGTCTGTACCCTTTGGGATGAAGCCGCGCCCCGTTTATTCGTGGAACTGCGTCATCTGTATGTACTCGCCGTTCCAGTCGGTGTGTTTGGGCTTTATGGTTATCACTCCGCTCTCCACGTCATGCACCTCGTCCTGATACTGTTTGAGAGCCATAGCTATCACCGCCATGTATATCTCCTTGTCTATTCCCTTGGTTTTCAGGCCGTCTTGCAGTAGGTTGTTTGCCCTGCGGCCTATCTCAACCGTCTTCTCCACGGTCTTCACTCCGGCCTTCAGCGGCTGCAGCCCGGCCACTTTCCCTGCCGTTTCGCGGTGTCGCATGAACAAACCGAAGAAGTAGAAGAACAGGAACATCAGCGTAAGGCAGAAGAACACGATGCCCATTGACAGCACGGTGATGCCGATGCCATAGGGGTCTGTGCGCTTCAGCTTGGCTATCTTCGACTCTCCTGCCTCGGTGTCGTTGGATATGCCTGGCGTAACCGCGCCGCTGTCCCTCACAACCCAGGTGTCTGCACCGTCCGTCACGCGCGCATAAGACTGTCCGTCGGCCATTACAGGCACGGTAACGGAGTCAACGAGGTTTACCGCATTGCCGTTATACAGTGCAATCCACACCTGCTTTTGGGGGTTGACCGGCACAGACAGGTGGAGCGAACCCTTTTCCGGGTGGCTGTTACAGTGGAACACGATGTGCTGGCGTGCGCTCATATTGGTGCGCTCGTCGTCGTTTGGCACCACGCACATGCGCTTTATGCGCTCAGGAACGCTCATCTTTTTGTCGAGTACAGAGCGGTCAGTGGTTATATACATGCCCCTGATGTTGTAGGTAGAGTGGGATATGTTGGCTATTTCCACCCATGCTTCCCGTTGTCCGTATTCGTCCGTCAGTCCGGAAGTGTTGCCTGTCTGCACCTCGTTGAGCCTTATGCTCTTCTCCATCTGGGCAAACGAGGCCGACACCGACAGCAGTAATGCACCGGACATCAATCCGAATTTGTTCATAAACGTTTGAGTTAGTACTTTATTATATTAAGTTGTTTTGTTGCAATCGTGCGTTTTCCGCCCTGCCGCCCTGCCGTCTGCCTTGGGGAGGTGAAGGGGTCGCGCAAGTCCAAGGCTACAGTCCGCCGCAGCAAAGCAGTATGATGAGCTGCGCAGTGAGTATTCGCATGAACATACTGAGCGGATATACCGTCGAGTAGGCTATGGCCGGGGCTTCCTTGGAGCACGTCTGGTTGGCATAGGCCAGTGCCGGGGGGTCGGTATATGTGCCGGCCACCATACCCATGATGGTGAAATAGTTGAACTTGTACCTGAGTCTTGCCAGCGTACCCACGATGAGAATTGGCAGAACCGTTATGATGAAGCCCGTATAGACATACTTCAGTCCGTCGCCCTGCACCACTGTCTCCCAGAAACCGGCGCCTGCCTTGATGCCGACACTGGCCAGGAAGAGCACAAGCCCTATCTCGCGCAGCATCATGTTGGCGCTTGTGGTGGTGTAGGTGACGAGATGCACCTTGTAGCCGTAGCGTCCTATCAGTATGGCTATGATTAGCGGGCCGCCGGCGATACCGAGCTTCATCGGAACCGGCATTCCCGGTATGGCGAAAGGCAGGCTTCCGAAGATGATGCCGATTATGATACCTATGAAGATCGTGGCTATGTTGGGCGTGTCGAGACGCTTTATGGAGTTTCCGAGCACGTCTGCCACGCGGTTGACGTGGTTTTCGGGCCCCACAACCATCACCCTGTCGCCCACTTGCAGGGCGAGATTGGTGCTGGCAAAGAGGTCCATGCCCTGACGGGTGATGCGGGTTACGTTAACGCCATAGACCGACGAGAAGTGCATCTGGCCGAGTGTCTTGCCGTTGATGGCCGGGCGCGTCACGAGAATGCGCTTGGAAACCATCGGCTGTTCCTTGTCCACTTCCTCCCAAGCCACCTCTATTTCGGGTCCGATGAACGCTATGATGGCCTCGGCATCGGCTTCTGCGCACACTATGAATATCTGGTCGCCAAGCTCAAACACCGTGTCGCTCTTCGGAATGATGACGTGTCCGTTGCGCAACAGCCGCGAACACACGAAGTCACGGTTGAGGAAGTCGTGTATCTGGCGCAGTGACCGCCCTGCCAGATAGGAGTTTGTCACCTCAAGATGCATGTTGTGGGGCTTCACGTGTGTGTCTTCCGCCTCCTCTGCTTCAAGTTTTTTCTCCTCGTTGCCGGTGTTTATGCGGCAGATGAAGCGCAGGGCTATCGTCGCGCCGATGATGCCCAACACTCCCAAGGGGTAGGCACAGGCATAGCCGGAGGCTATCTGCGGTATGTCGCCCTTGGGGAAAACGCTTTCCAACGCCTCGTTGGCGGCGCCGAGACCGGGGGTGTTGGTCACTGCACCGTACAGTGTGCCCACCATCATGGGCAGGTTGTGAGGGTCTTTAGTGTCGAAAAAGATGAAGTAGCAGGCAAACATCACGGCTATATTCAGCAGCACTACGGCCACGGAAAGCAGGTTCAGCGTGATGCCGCCCTTGCGGAAACTCTCGAAAAAGCCGGGCCCCACCTGCAAACCTATCATAAAGACGAACAGTATCAGGCCGAAATCCTGCAGGAAAGTCAGTATGTTTACCGGGGCGGTCAGGCCGATGTGGCCGGCAAGGATGCCGGTGAACAGCACAAACGACACCCCAAGCGATATGCCTCCGAACTTTATTTTACCAAGAAGAACGCCTCCTGCTATCACTATGGCATAGAGCATTGCTATGTGAGCCACGGAGTCGGTAGTAGTGAATAGATTGACAAACCATTCCATAAAGTGTGTTCAGTTACAAAGTTTGGTGCAAATTTACTATAAAAAAGTATCATGCCGCAAATTCCGACGGGGTATTTTGCCCCTGCAACTCCCCATTTGTGCATTTTCAGCCACATTGCAACCTGTCTGGAACCATTGCTTTCGGGACTCTGTATGCCGCGGAAGCAATGGCCAGTCCCCCATGTCCCTGAGCCAAATCCAAGGTTTGCGCTTCGCAAACAGCCGGTTTACGATGGCCAAATACGCTGTTTACGGGTCGCAAATGCCCTATTTGCCGGTGCTGAACGGGCGGTTTGTTGGAAGCCGCTGCGGCAGACACAGCCACTTATATGCGCCGGCGGCTTGCACAACCGGGGAAATTTCTATAATTTTACGCCGTCTTACAATTGCATAAACGCATGGTTTTCTTCTTTTCAGGCACCGGAAACACGCATTGGGCAGCCCGGATTCTGGCCGAAACCACAGGCGAAAGGTTGGTCAGCATGACCGACAGCGAAGCGGAAACGGCCTATACGCCGGGCGAAGGCGAGCGCATAGGCTTCTGTTTCCCCGTGCACGGATGGCAGCCACCCAAGGCTGTGCGGCGGTTCATTGCCCGGCTTAGCATAGCCAACCCACAGGGTCACTTCTGCTATGCGCTGTGTACCTGCGGCGACAGTGCCGGACTGGCCATGGAAATGCTGGACGGCTGCCTGGCCGAAAAGGGCTTGAAGACCGACTGCCGCTTCTCCTTGGTGATGCCGGAGAGCTATGTCGCGCTGCCTTTCATGGTCACTGACTCGCTGAAACGCGAACGCCGCAAGCTGGAAACGGCACGGGCGGCTATGAAAAGGGTGGCGGAATGCGTTGTCCGGCGCCGCCGCGGGATAGACGAAACCAAGCGCGGCCCCATGCCGTGGGTGCTGTCGCACGTGATCGGGGCGGTGTTCAACGCTGTGCTAATCACCGACAAGCCGTTCAAGACCGACGCCCGCAGGTGCTCCAGGTGCGGCGTCTGCGCCAAGGTATGCCCCGCCGGAAACATCAGATACGGGCACGACGGCACTCCCACATGGGCGCACGGCGGGGCGTGTACGGCCTGTCTGGCCTGCTATCACCACTGCCCGCACCACGCCATAGGCTACGGCCCGCTCACCAAACGGCGCGGACAATACTACTACGGCATACACAAGGACTGCCATACCGACGAATGACCACACGCAACGGCACGGACGGCAACGCCCTGCCGCACGGGAAACGATACAAAAACAATGACGAAAAACATGAGAACCCTACTGCTTGCAGCACTGCTCCTGGCCGGTGTCACAGCCGGAGCGGTGAAGATGAAACCCGGACTTACAGCCGTTGTGCAGAGCGACGGCACCACTTTGCTCGTGGAAGCCTTCGGCGACGAGGACTTCAGTTACTTCGTTTCGGAGGACGGAGTGCTCCTCTGTCAGGAGGGAACGGACTTCTTCATAGCCGAAACCGCAGCCGACGGAACGCTCAGCCCCACCCCCCTGCTCGCCCATTCGCCCAAGATGCGGACAGAAAAGGAGCTGACTGCCATCGGCAAACAGGACAGGGAGGCGTTCCACAAGGCCATGTCGCGCACCGCCAACGCCAACAGGATGAAGCGCGAACCGCTGCCCTACAACGCCTCACTGCTGCCCCACACAGGCTCACCGTCCGTTCCGGTGCTGCTCGTCGAGTTCAGTGACACTACTTTCAAGGTGGACAGTCCGGCGGAAACGTTCGACAAATACCTCAATGCCGGGGAGCTTTTCGACCGCAACGCCGACCCTTCCACAGGCCGGAACTACGGGAGTGCGGCACGATACTTCCGGGATATGAGCGGCGGAAAGTTCACTCCCAAGTTCGATGTCTATGGCCCGGTCAGGCTGAACCGGCCGTTGAAGTACTACGGAGCAGGGGCTTCGTCGCAGGAAAAGATGGACGAGCTGTTCGCAGACGCCTGTGCGGCACTGGGCAAGGACAGCATTTTCGCACAATACGACTCCAACGGCGACGGCTATGTTGACCTTATATATATAATATATGCCGGCTATGCGCAGAGCATAGTGGGCAATTCCACCGACTGCATACACCCCAAGTCGGGCACACTCGCCACCCGGCCGGCGGCAGGAGGCAAGAAACTGCTCAGATACGGCGTGAACAACGAGCTTAACGGCACTCCCGCCGACCAGAAGGACGGATGGCTGATAAACGGCATCGGCCTGTTCTGCCACGAGTTCTCCCACTGTATGGGACTGCCCGACCTGTATCCGCAGGCAGGAAGCGTGGCCGAGAGGTGCATAAACCAGAACCTTGACTACTGGGACTTGATGGATGCCGGCGAATATACGTACAACGGCTACCGACCGACCGAATACTCTGCGTGGGAGCGCGAACGGTTCGGGTGGATCAAGATAGACACTTTGGACGCGCCGGCCGACGTGACGCTGGCACCGCTGTCGGCCGGAGGCAAGGCCTACCGCATACTCAACGACAACGACCCTACGGGACACGAGTACTATATAGTGGAGAACGTGCAGCAAACCGGCTGGAACAAAAGCGTTTTAGGCCACGGCATGCTCGTGACCCACGTGGACTATTCGGACGAAATGTTCACCATTGGCGGCTGCAAGGTGAACTCTACGCCGGGACATCCGCGCATGACGCTGATTGCAGCCGACGGCCTTTTTGTGCCGGAATACTTCAGGGGGAATACGATAAGCGAAAGTTCAAACGAGACGGAACGCCTTGCCAACACCGCTCTCGTGGCCAAATACGGCGGCCAACTGTTCGATGTGGCCATGTATAAGGCCGAGGCTGCGGGCGACCCATTCCCCGGTACGATGGAAACAACGTCGCTTACCGACGACTCGGCACCCGCTTCGGCATGGACATACACAGGCGGCGGCATGGGCAAACCGCTGACCGAGATAAGCGAAGACGCCGAAACGGGCATCGTGACCTTCAAGTTCAAGGGCGGAACACCGTCGGGCATCACCTCCATACACGGCAACCGCACCGCCAACGCCCCCTTCTACACTCTTGAAGGCGTTGACAAAGGGCGCGAATGGAGCACACTGCCCAAAGGCATATACGTGAGAGACGGCAGGAAAGTGGTGAAGCACTGAGGCGAAACGGGCGCTTTGCCGCCCGCAAAAGTGATTCTTGCGGACAGTAAGCACCCGGTTTGATACAAAAAGCGAGGGAGTTGCAGCAGACAACCCACTGGGTTATCCACTGCAACTCCCTTAGTTTGTTATTGCACCCCGGCAACCTGTTATTGCAACCCCTGGGTTTGTTATTGCACTCCCATTGGTCTGCCGTTGCTACTCCTGCAAGCCTTTTGCCGTATATGCCGGTCTGCAAGAGCAGGTCAATAGACTCGGGGGCCGAAGATGGTGGTTCCCACCCTGACAATGGTGCTTCCGCACTCCACAGCGATGCGGTAATCGTGACTCATGCCCCACGACCGCTCGCAGAAAGCGTCGTCTCCGGCAAAATAACGCGACTTGACTTCATCGAAAAAGTGCCAGGCCGTGGTAAATTCAGAGCGTATTTGCGCCTCGTCATCCACAAACGAAGCCATCGTCATAAGCCCGCATATCCTCACGTTGTGCAGCTCCCGCCACTCCCCGTCGGCCAGTAGCTGACGGCAAGCGTCGAGTGTCAGCCCGTACTTGGTGGCTTCCTGCGCGATATGCAGCTCCAGAAGCACGTCAATGGTGCGTCCGCACTTGGCGGCCTGCTTGTTTATCTCGCGCAGAAGCCTGATTGAGTCCACCGCCTCGACCATAGAGATGTACGGGGCGATGTATTTCACCTTGTTAGTCTGCAAGTGGCCGATGAAATGCCACTCGATGTCGTCCGGCAACGTGGCCTGTTTCCGGGACAGTTCCTGCTCGTGGCTCTCGCCAAACAGGCGTTGCCCGCCGGCGTAGGCTGCCTCCAGATACTCGTTGGGGTGGAACTTGCTGACGGCAACGAGGCGCACTCCCGACGGCAAGTCGGCAAGTACCCGTTCCAGATTGCCCTTCACATCATAATCCATAGCCTCTTCCTCGCTCATTTATTGTCCGTCAAGCCTTTGCAGACTGCTGCTCGTACTCCGGCTTGTCGCCGGTTTCCTTCTTCTTATACTCATAGACATCCATCAGCTGTGTCTCGCTTACGGATGCTATGGCATAGTCTATCATGCCGCCGTCCATCACTTCCTTGATGTTTTTCACGGCACTTTCGAGTGTTCCGGCGTTGACAAGATAGTTGACATTGGAGCGTTTCTCCTTGTCAGTCTTCTCGTCAATGGTGATAAACTGCAGCTTGGTCTTGTACCAACGGTCGGCTTCGTCGCTGTCACTGAAGAAGATTTCCTTGTAGGCTGCCTTCTTTATGTCGGCAACTTCAAACTCTCCGCTGATGTAAGAGGACATTTCCTCCATGATACGCTGCTCCGCTTCGGTGAAGCTGAGGGCATCCACGGTATATAACTCGGTCACTTTCTTCTGCATACCGTCGTCCATAGTCTTCTCATAACGGATTTTGCACTCGAACCACTCGGCTGTTCTACTTCTCATAGTCTGTAATTATTTGTTCGTAAGTATTCGAGACGCAAAAGTAGCCCTTTTGGTTGAAACCTGCGAATTGGCGGTTAAAATTAATGTTAAGTGGCGGTAAAATACACACGAACTTGTATTTTACCGCCACTAACGGCATCGGCATGCACAAGAATGCCAATGCTCTATGTATAGAGAAATCGCTTGATGCTCTTCTTGGGTGTCTTCTCGAATTCCTCCTCGCGCAGTTCGATGGACGAAATCTTCGAGTAGGCCGGCATTTGCTGGTTCAATTCCTGCCTGTTGCGCTCCATTGTCTCCGCAATGTCGGCAGCATTCATGCCGAGAGTCTTGGCCTCGTCGTAGTCAGGGTGCACTATGCCGACCAGTTTGCCGTCTCTCTGCACGACAACACTTTCGATTACCAACGGCAATGAGTTGAGCTTGTCCTCTATCTCTTCGGGATATATGTTCTGTCCGTTCGATCCGAGAAGCATATTCTTGGAGCGTCCCTTGATAAACACGTTGCCTTCGGCGTCCATCGTGCCGAGATCGCCGGTGTGATACCACCCTTCGCTGTCGATAGTGTGCGCAGTGTCCTCCTCGTTCTTGTAGTAGCCGAGCATTACGTTAAGCCCCCGTGCAAGAATCTCGCCGGGTTCTGTCTCCGGATGGGGACTGTCTATGCGTACCTCCATGTGTGCCACGGCACGACCGCAGCTGCCGGGGACGAAACTCCGCCAGTCGGAATAGCAAATGATGGGGGCGCACTCCGTAGCTCCATAGCCTACGGTGTAAGGGAACTCTATACGGCGGAGGAAACGCTCCACTTCCTGATTGAAAGCCGCGCCTCCCACAATTATTTCATAGAAGTTTCCGCCAAATGCATTGACCACCTGCTCGCGTATCTTATGCTGTACCTTGCGGCTGATGACCGGCATGCTCATCAAAAGGCGCACGCGGCCGTTCTGAATCTTCGGGAACACGCGCTTGCGGATAATCTTCTCGATGACCAGAGGTACGGCTATTATGACGGAAGGCTTCACTTCGGCAAACGCCTTGGCTATGATGGCCGGCGAAGGCACACGGGTGAGGTAGAACACATGGCAGCCGTGGAGAAATTCAAAAAGGAATTCAAAGGCCATACCGTACATATGCGCCATGGGCAGTATGCTTATCACGTTGTCGCCGCGCTTTATAATCTTGCCCAACACGCCCTCGGCAAAGTCGTAGTTGCTCCACAAGGCACGGAAAGGCACCATCACGCCCTTTGAAAAGCCGGTGGTTCCGCTCGTATAGTTTATCATTGCCAGCTGCTCGCCGCCGGCCTCACGGTAGTAGGACACGTGTTC
Organism: Lachnospiraceae bacterium; assembly: GCA_963590445.1. Classification (GTDB taxonomy): domain Bacteria; phylum Bacteroidota; class Bacteroidia; order Bacteroidales; family Bacteroidaceae; genus Prevotella. The sequence goes on from CAVAPI010000019.1 coordinate 16,010, forward strand.
CTTGCGGAAAAACTTCGGGTATTTGCGCCCGAACATCTCGTTGAGGTGTTCGCGGGCATAGGTCAGCTTGTCTGTGCGCGACACCATTAGGGAATAGTCGGGGATGTTGATGATGCCTTCCAGCGTAGGCATGCGCGTAGGGTCGATGATTGTGGCCACCACATCGCCCACAAACAGGAAGCGGGCCTCGCTGTGGTTGACGATATTGTGTATCTGTTCGGCCGTAAACTCATGGAGTATCGGCACTGCAATGGCCCCATAGGTGAGCGTGGCAAGGAACGCCACAGCCCAGTTGGCGCTGTTACGGCCGCAAAGGGCTATCTTGTCGCCGCGCTTCACGCCTCCGTTCTCAAACAGTATGTGGAGTTTCTCTATCTTGCGCGCCACATCATGGTACTGGAGCGTCGCTCCCTTGTAGTCAGTGAGTGCGTCCAAGTCCCAATTGTCCGTGATGCTCTTCTCTATGAGCGCGTTCAGGCTCGGTATTTCCATTGTCATGCTTTTAATGTTCATTTGTCAGCACCGGCACTGTAAAGGTATCTCTTTATACTCTTCTTGGGTGTCTTCTCAAACTCGGCCTCATGCAGACGGATAGCGGCCAGACGGCAGTAGGCAGGCAGCATAGTGTTGAGATTCTGGCGGTTCTGCTCCATGACGCTCTCAAGGTCTTCCGCAGTGAAACCCATCCCTGCGGCCTCTTCGTAGTCGGGGTGGACAAGGGCAATGAGCCGCTCGCCGTCCTGCAGCACTATGCTTTCGCTCACCATAGTCATGGAGTTGAGCTTGTCCTCAATCTCTTCCGGATACACATTCTGCCCGTTTGCGCCGAGCAGCATGTTCTTTATGCGTCCCTTGATGAACACATGGCCGTCGGAACTCATCGTTCCGAGGTCGCCGGTGTGGTACCAGCCGTCGCTGTCAATCGCATTGCGGGTTGCTTCCTCGTTCTTGTAGTAGCCCAGCATGACGTTTGTGCCGCGCGCCACTATCTCTCCCGGCACGTTTTCAGGGTCTTCGCTCAGTATCTTCACCTCCATGTAGTCAACAGGAGTGCCGCAACTGCCCGGAACGAAGTCGTGCCAGTCACAGTAAGCGATGAGCGGAGCACACTCGGTAGCCCCGTAGCCCACCGTTAACGGGAAGTCTATGTCCTTGAGGAACGCCTCTATCTCCTGATTGAGCGGGGCTCCGCCCACGACAACCTCGTAGGCCCGGCCTCCGAACACGGCTTCCACCTGCTCGCAAATCTTCTGTTTCACCTTCTTGCTTATCACTGGCATGTTGAGCAACAGCTTCATCCTGTTGTTCTGTATCTTCGGGAAAACGCCCTTGCGGATTATCTTTTCAACCACAAGCGGCACGGAGATGACGATGGAAGGCTTCACTTCGGCAAACGCCTTGGCTATGATGGCCGGCGAAGGCAGCCGGGTGAGGAAGTGGATGTGGCATCCGTTGCAGAACGGGAAAAGGAACTCCACCGCCATACCGTACATGTGAGCCATCGGAAGTATGCTCAATATTTTGCTGCCGGCCTTCACATGACAGCCGAGCTTGTTCAGACAGAAATCAACATTGCCCCACAGGGCACGGTAAGGCAGCATTGCGCCCTTGGAAAAGCCCGTCGTGCCGCTCGTATAGTTGATAAGGGCAAGCTCGTCACCGCTCGTCTCTATATAATAATGTACGTGATTGGCACGGAAAGCCATGGGATATTTGCGGCCGAACAGCTCGTTGAGGTGCTCGCGGGCATAGGTCAGCTTCTCCGAACGCGACACAAGCAGCGAATAGTCGGGTATGTTCACGATACCCTCCAGTGCGGGCATCGCTTCCGGATCGATGGATTTCACCACCACATCGCCCACAAAGAGCAGCTTGGCCTCGCTGTGGTTGACTATATTGTGTATCTGTTCGGCATTGAACTCATGCAGCACGGGAACGGCAACCGCCCCATAGGCCAGTATGGCAAAGAACGCCACCGCCCAGTTAGCGCTGTTACGCCCGCAGAGGGCTATACGGTCGCCATGCGCCACGCCACTGTTCTCGAACAGTATGTGGAGCTTCTCTATCTTTCTTGCGACATCGTGGTATTGGAGGGTTATGCCCTGATAGTCGGTCAAGGCATCCTTGTCCCAATTCTCTATTATGCTTTTTTCTATGTAGGAGTTAAAGCTGATAAACTTATCCATTGCACAAATTTAGTAACAGTGTGCAAAGGTAAGCCTTTTGATGCACAAATCCAAATAATATGTGCACTATTTGGCAACCCATATATGCTAATGGATTAATTATAGAGTCAACCAGCAAGTGCCAAATAAGGTATAAACACTGATGAAATCTTCTTTCGGTGCAGAATATACCCTGTCCTTGAATGTGCATCATGCCTTTGTAATATGCTTACTATACATTTGCGGAACGTGCACTACACTTTTGAGAAATGTGTCCATACTTTTGCGAAGTTACAACCAATCGGTCGGAAAGGCAACACTCCGCCCCATTTTCTTCAAGAACTATAGACTTTCCTTTCCCGTCCGCCGAACGGAACTGTGCCAAAGTTGTACTTACGATGAGCAACTACAGTGTTTAGCCATCGTATATGTTCGGTTTACGAACGTAAGTGCGGCGTTTGCACCCCATATCCCGACCGTTTATGTGGATGAAAAAAGCGGAGACGTGCGGCTTTCCAGTTCAAGTAATGTTCGTTTGGCGGCCAGTCCGCCGGCAAAACCGGTCAGCGAACGGTCTGAACCGATGACTCTGTGGCATGGAATGATTATACTTATGCCGTTTGCACCTATGGCTCCGGCCACCGCCCTTACCCCCTTTGCATTGCCAATGCGCAGGGCTATGTCCGTGTAAGTGCGGGTCTGGCCATACGGTATCTCAAGCAAGGCTTCCCAAACGCGCTTCTGGAAGTCCGTACCTACCGGGCACAGGGGTATTTGAAACACCGTCCGCTTGCCGGAGAAATACTCGTCAAGTTGACTTTCCGTGCGGAGTATGACCTCTGAAGGCTCTTCCCGCACCACGGCATCCAGCAGCCTGACGAGCCGGTTCACGTTCTTTGCTGCACACGGCATGCCGCTCCAGTCGCAGAGACACAGCTCTTCACCAACCGAAGCCAATACGATTTTACCGCAAGGAGAGTCGTAATACTGGAAGCAGACAGGTCGTTTCATACCGCTGTTCATCCTTGTCCTACAATAAAAGCCATGTGGAAATTATGCGAAAGTCAGCGTGGGAACTGCGGAAACGGGCTGAATTACATATAAACGCCGCCAACGGACAAAGTGCATATGGCCGACTTTCAGCGGAAAGAGGGGGATTCGAACCCCCGTGCCAGTTTTGCCGGCTACACGCTTTCCAGGCGTGCGCCCTCCTATCATAACTCTTTTATTTTCAATCATTTACAGATGTATGTTTTCAGAAATGCACGCATTTTGCGCATAAGACGCAGATTTGACACCCGCACAAGGGGCGCAGTCACGCTCGAAGAAAGCTCCCTCGCCAAGGAGAAGCCAGCGGGCGGACACGCCGTAGTCACGGACTAAATATGTGAGCCAAGCCACCTGGAACATATCGCGGTTCGGCTCTTTTTCGCAGGTGTTCATGTTCCACCGGTTGATGCCGTAGCGGTCGGTGAAGGTTTTCTTCCCGCGAATCAGACGGTGCCTCTTCAGCAACTGGAGGGCTTCGAAGAAACGGCGCACCACAAGGACGGAATCAGGATTCTGCATATCGTTTTATTTGTCGAGCATCCGCTCATAGAGCTTTATCAGCCTTTCCTTTTCTGCGAGCAGTGCTTCGAGCGACTTGATGCGCTCTGCCATCAGTGTGTCGGGTGCGGTGTTGACGTTGCTGTTGATTGCCGCCACCGACTTGTCGCCGTTGGCCACGGCGTTGTTGCCGGGGTTTTCTTCGCCTTCGCCCGTGAGCAGCCACCGTGCATCCACGTCGAGCGTCTGCACGATTTTCGCCACCATGTCCACTGACGGCTTGCTTCTGCGCTTCGTGCCAAGGTAATTAGACAATCCTGTTGGGGGTAAACCAATTGTCTTGGCAAAAGCAGCCTTGTTACCGTCAAAGCATTGGTTTACAAGCAATTCCATGCGGTCATTTATTGTATTCATAGACAATTTCGTGTTAAATAGTCTTAATATGCAAATAATAATTACCCAATTGTATTGTTAAACCAAACCAATTGTCTATCTTTGCACTTGGATAACGAAAGTAAATCCGTTACCATAGGCAAAAATAAGCAAAGGAGCTGAAACGGCAAAATAAAAACAAAGAAAATGGCAAACGACCGTGGAGGCGCCCGGAATTAATCAAAACCAAATAAGGAGGAGAAGAAATGACAGAACTCGATTTGATGACTCCGCTGGAGAGGAAGCGCAAGGAGCGCAACGAGTGCATTGTGAAGGAGTTCAAGGAGCTTGCCCCCAAGCTCATGGCACAGGGCTACAAGCCCTACCGGATAATGGAGGCACTGGCCAAGAAGTTCGGAATAACGACACCGGGCGTGCGGTATGTGCTGATAGTGGCAGGTGTCTACACGACATCTGAAGAATACAGACAACAGTTTTAACGAGCAAGGAGGATGCGGAAATGAGAAAGACAGAGAAAGCCGTCATGTGGACAGGAGCGGTGGCCGCCCTGCTGTTCGGCGTCACCCAGACAGCTGCGGCCATCATCAGGGGCGAATGGTTTACGGCCTTTTGCTTTGCGGCCATGGTCGGACTCAGCAAGGGATGGGTGGAGGCTCTGATTGCAGAGGAGAGAAAGGAGGCGGGCAATGAAGGAGACAAGGCCTGACATCAACCCGGCGGGAAGGTACACCATCGCAAAGACCTGCGAGCTGCTCGGAATAGACAGAAGCACCCTCCACCGCCACACGAAGAAGGGGAACATCAGCGTCCACTTCCACAAGTGCAACAGCCGCCCGTTCTACACGGGGCTGGACATATTGAAATTCTGGCAGATAGCCTTCTGACAACAACCGAAAGCGGAACGGAGAAGAATGAGGATTGAAAAGAATACGGGATTATGAGAACGATTGAACTGAACAGCGAGCAGCGCGCGAAGGTGATGGCCGCGCTCGCAGAGGTGAAGTACGAGGCAGGACGCTTCGAGGTAGAGGTAATCGCGGACGGCTGGACGCTCAACGCAGAAGGCTGGGTAGAGCTGGACGGATACCGCGAGGACGGCTACGAGGACGGCACGGGGGCGTGGGTTGAGACGCACCGAAGCGCAGGGGTCACGCTGACGGCCTATGACGAAGAGGGCGACGAGGCGGACGTGGACTGCGAGAGCTGCGACATGATGGCGGACTTCCTGAACGCGGCATGATGCAGACAAGGACAAACGGATGTTGCAGGGCGTGCCCTCTGGCGCACAACGGGCTGAACGGCCGCTACTGCAACCGGGTGGGGCTGTATGTAGAGCACGCAAGCGAGCCGCCCTGCGGAAAGAGAACTGAGAGTGAAGGATGAATAAAGACAAAGAGACATGGACTGGACAAGGACAGAAAAGGCGATACGCGCGGCTGGGGCCGGCTTCGCTCTGGTTACGGGACTGGCGGCTGTGGTGACGGGCATCTGCACGATGACGCTGCACAACGCGGCGATAGGGGCGATGGTGCTGGCAGTGGGCTACACCTGCCGCAAGGCTGAATGATACGGAAACGAATAAAAAAAAAGAAAGGGCAAGAATATGGAAATCAAGAGCAAATGGAATGTGGGCGACAGTGTGGTGACTGTGGACAAGGCGACGTTCAGGGCCGTGCTGGTAGTGGTGGGCGCAATATCCGCCGCCGTGGACGAGCGGGGGCAGACGGTGAGGGTGCACCCTTGCAGGGCGGACGGTTCGGTGGACTACTGCACGTCGTATGACGAGCGGTTCTGCTTCGCCACAGTGGCCGAGATGGCGGAATACATAACGGCGGTATAGCAACCGCCATACGGGGGCGAGCCGGGGTGCAGGGCACAGGGGTGATGGCTGCACAGTAGGGTTTGGCAGAAAGGCGGTTCGACTCCGCACGCCTCCACGACACAAGGCCGCAAGGCCAGCCCGACGAAGGGGCAGGAATGGTTCTTTGACTTGTTGAGACACGAAAGAGATTTTTTGAGACGAAGAAACGCCGGGCGCAAGTCCGGCAAGTACGAACAACAGAGCACGCTCCGGGAGAAAGGGATGCGGCGGGGACGCCCTGCCGCAAAGTAGTTGAGACAGCCCGGGCGTGTATGGGCTTTTACTGTGGCCATTGAAACACCACATAAAGCAGGCCGGCGGCACCGCGCAAGCGGGGTAAAAGGCTTTGAACCGATGGCTTCGGCGGTGGAACAGCAACCGCCACACGGCGCAGCGGCAGGAAGGATGCCCCGGCAGGTTCGACCCCTGGCTGCGCCTCCACAAACGAAACCAAAGGAGAACGGACATATGTATAGGAGAAGGAAACGGAAGCCCTACGGACTGAGGAAGGGCTACCTGAAGGACCTGTTCACGAACATTGCCGCGGGCGACGTCAGGATTTTCCCGCTCGACGAGGTGAACGTGTCGTCGTGCAGGTCGAGGGCGGCCGAGCTGAACATGGCCGCGGGATAAACGAAGTACAGCGTGAGCGTGGACAGGATGCTCCAGACGCTGAGGGTGCTTAACAACGGATAGGGAGGCAAGGCTTATGGAGATAGACATGAAAGACCTGCTGCGGTTTGTCACGCTGGCCGTGGACGCGGGGGTGCAGAAGTACATGAAGGGCGTGGAGCCGGCTGAAGACCGGGTGCGCCAGGCCGATGCCAAGCGGTACATCGCGCGGATGGGCTTCCAGCCGGTGATGCTGCGCAAGTGGACAGACGCCAAGCTGCTCACCCCGGTGAAACAGGGCGACAGGCAGAACGCCCCGGTGACCTACTCGCTGGCCGAGCTGAAGGCGGTGATAAGCTCGCTGGAGCTGAAGGCCATGTGCAACGGGCAGGGATGGGGCACGACTGTTAAGAAACCCAAAAGGCCACTTCGGGGCATCCCCGGAGGCACAACGGGAACCCCTCGGAGGCACTTCGAGCGCAGCCCGGAGGCACAACGGGAAAAACCAACGGAATACGAATATGAAAGAATTGACTGAAATCCAGACACGGCTGAAAGCCCCGAAGGGCAATGCGGCCAAGGGGCAGGGCGGACGCATACTGTACCGCTACCGCTCGTGCGAGGACATTCTGGAGGCGGCCAAGGGGCTGCTGAAGGAGCTGGGGTGCCACATTGTGGTGACCGACGAGGTGCTGCTCGTGGGCAGCAGGTTCTACATCAAGGCCACGGCCACGCTGACCAACGGCGGCGGCGAGAGCGTGTCGGCCACGGGCTACGCCAGAGAGCCGGACGCGCTGGCCACGATGAACCAGTCGCAGGTGACGGGGGCGGCGTCGTCATACGCGAGGAAGTTCGCCCTGAACGGCCTTCTGGCCATTGACGACACCAAGGACGCCGACACGGTGCCGCAGGAGGCCGGGCAGAACCCCGCCGACATCTTCGCCGCCTACGCCAAGCCGGCCATCGAGCAGGCGCAGACCAAGGAAGACCTGACGAGGCTGTGGAACGACTATGCCTCCCTACAGGGCTACCGCCCCTTCATGGAGGCGTTGACCTCACGGCGCAAGGCTCTGGGCATAAAGAACTCAAACGAGCAGTGACATGACAGAGCTGAGAGACATACCCGTGCTGTTCGACCAAGAGCGGCACACCTACCGAAACACCGCCACGGGCAGGATGCTCAAGGGCATCACCTCGACGCTGCTGCACAGGGTGTTTCCCGACAAGTACAGGGACATACCCGCGCACGTGCTGGCCAAGGCGGCAGAGCGCGGCTCGACGGTGCACGAAGAGATTGAGCTGGCCGAGACCATAGGCATCACGCCCAACACCGCCGAGGGCAGGAACTACCTGAAGCTGAAGGCAGCCCACGGCCTGCGCTTCCTGAGAGCCGAGCACACCGTGAGCGACATGGAGCACTACGCCACCAACATCGACGCCATATACGACGCGGAAGACGGCACGGTGGACATTGCCGACTACAAGACCACCTCGAGGTTCGACAAGGAAAGCGTGTCGTGGCAGCTGTCCGTATGCGCCCGCTTCCTCGAGATGAACAACCCCGGCCTCAGGGTGCGAAACCTCTACGGCATCTGGCTGCGCGGCGACACGGCAGAGCTGATACCCGTGGGGCGGCACACCGACGCAGAGGTGGACGCTCTCATAAGGGCGGACACCGAGGACAGGGCGTTCGACTGGTCGCCGGCCTTTCCCGACTACATCACGCAGAACGAGGAAAGCCTCCGGCGGCTGGGCAGGCAGATACGCGAGCTGACCGGGGAATACGACAGGATAAAGGCCGAGGTGCTGGCCAAGATGGTGGAGCACAACGACAAGAGCTTCGACACCGGCGGGCTGCTCGTCACGGTGGTCGCCCCGCGGACGGTGGAGACCTTCGACGGCAAGCGGTTCAGGGAAGACCACGCCGACCTCTACGGCCAGTACACCAGAAAGACAGAGACAAAGGAAACGCTGAAAATAACACTTAGATAGAACATTATGGCATACGAAATCATCGGGTCGGTGTTCCGCATAGGCAACACCGAAACCATCACCACCAAGAGCAACACACAGTTCCAGCGGCGTTCGCTGACCCTCATGCAGAAGCGGTTCGACCCCAACACCGGGCTGGAGTACGACCCCAACTACCCCACCATCGACTTCACCCAGCGGGGGTGCGCCGAGCTTGACAGGTTCAAGCAGGGCGACATGGTGCGCGTGCGCTTCGACATATCGGGCACGAAATACGCCGACAGGCAGACGGGCGCGGAAAGGTTCTTCACCTCCCTGAGGGGCTACCGCATAGAGACCTTCACCGCCCCCGTGATGCACTACCAGCACGGGCAGCCGGTTCAGCAACCGCAACCCGTGCAACAGCCCGTACCGCAGCCGCAATACCGGCAGCCCGTGCCACAGGCACCGCAGCAGCCGCAGCAGCCACCGCAGGGGCAATGGGCTGACGGAATGCCGTTCTGATGATCTACGACCTTTCCACCCGGCTGGGCGCGGAAAGCGCAAGGGCGAGGCTCGAGGCTCTCACGGGGCGCGGCTGCACGGTGGAGCTGACCGAGAAGAAGCCCAAGCGTTCGCTCAGCCAGAACGCCTACCTGCACCTCCTGCTGGGCTACTTCGCCTCGCAGACGGGCAACACGCTCGAATGGGTGAAGCAGCAGTACTACAAGAAGCTGTGCAACCCCGACCTGTTCATAGGCGAGCGCAGCGACCCCTTCCTCGGACGGGTGAAGTACGTCAGAAGTTCCGCCGACCTCAAGGCCGACGAGATGACCCTCTCCATAGAGCGGTTCCGCAACTGGTCGGCGAGCGAGGCGGGCATCTGGCTTCCCGAGCCGGTGAACGAGGCGGAGATAGCCGCCATGCAGGTTGAGGTGGAACGCTACAAGACCTACCTCTACTGAGACGGAAACATCTGCATTATTTTTATAATTGTTTGACTGTATGTGGCGAAGCGTCGCCCGGAAAATGTCCGACAGACCTGTCGGGCAGGTTCTTTATTATTCTTTATTTTTTTCATATTTCTCTCCCCGGCCTCTCGCGACGAGCCGCCGGGATTTTTCAAGCCACGGCGGCCGCAGCGCGGATGAGTGCGGCAGGGAAAATGAAAGGCTTCGGGCAAAGGGCGGTTCGACTCCGCCCCGTGGCACTGCAAAGAAATATTCATACAGAAACGATATGTACTACTTGAAGAAAAAAGCAGACACAACGAGACAGGGACGGCGGTCAACGCTGCCCGCACTGGAAAGGAAGCTCGACAAGGTGTTCTCGCGCTACATCCGTCTGCGCGACGCAATGCCGGGCGGCGTGTTCCGCTGCATATCCTGCGGCATGACCAAGCCCGTGGCAAAGGCCGACTGCGGCCACTTCCACTCGCGGCGGCACATGGCCACGCGCTACGACGAGGACAACTGCCACGCCGAGTGCTCCTACTGCAACCGCTTCAGCGCAGACCACCTCATAGGCTACCGGCAGAACCTGATACGGAAGATAGGGCAGCAGCGGTTTGACCTGCTGGCCGTGAGGGCGCACGGGACGAAGAAATGGTCGCACTTCGAGCTGGAGCAGCTGGCCAAGTACTACAAAGCCCTGGGCGACAAGCTCGCCGGGGAGAAAGGGATAAGGCTATAGGGATGTTCAAACTGAGAGAATACCAGCGGCAGGCATCGGACAGGGCGGTGGAGTTCTTCGGCTCCAAGGCGGAGGGAAACGCCATCATCGTGCTGCCCACGGGCAGCGGCAAGTCGCTCGTGATAGCCGACATCGCCAGCCGTCTGGACGGCCACACCCTCGTGTTCCAGCCCTCGAAGGAGATACTGGAGCAGAACTACAGGAAGATGTGCAGCTACGGAGTGTTGGACACGGCGGTGTATTCCGCCTCGTTCGGCTCCAAGCAGATAGCGCGCATCACCTTCGCCACCATAGGCAGCGCGATACACCACGTGGAGGAGTTCCGCCACTTCAGCAACATCATCATCGACGAGTGCCATCTGGTCAACTCCAAGGGCGGACAGTACGAGGAGTTCATCAGCGCGCTTGGGTGCAGGGTGCTCGGACTCACGGCCACCCCCTACCGCCTCTCCACCAGCTCGTGGGGCGCGATGCTGAAGTTCCTCACCCGGACGAGACCGAGGATATTCTCCAAGGTGATCTACCAGGTGCAGATACAGACGCTGCTCGACATGGGCTATCTGGCCCGGCTCGACTACTGGGACTGCCCAGCGCCGCTCTACGACGAGCGCAACCTGAAGGACAACTCCACGGGAGCCGACTATACCGACAGGTCGGTGCAGGAGGAATACGAGCGCATAGACTTCTACTCGTGGCTGGTGCAGATAACCCGGAGGGTCATGCAGCCCAAGGACGGAAGCCGCCGCAACGGCATACTGGTGTTCACCCGCTTCCTCAAGGAGGCCGAAAGGCTCGTCCGGGAGACAGAGGGCTGCGCCATGGTGAGCGGCGACACCCCCAAGGGCGAGCGCGAGCGCATACTGGAAGAGTTCAAGGCCGGGAAGATACGGGTGGTGGTCAACGTGGGCGTGCTCACCACCGGCTTCGACTATCCGGAGCTGGACACGGTGATAATGGCACGCCCCACGAAGAGCCTCGCCCTGTGGTACCAGATAGTGGGCAGGGCGATACGCCCCAGCCCGAAGAAAGGCAGGGGATGGATAGTCGACCTCTGCGGCAACACCGCCAAGTTCGGCAAGGTGGAAGACCTCGTGCTGGTTGAGCCGAAGCCCAACATGTGGCAGGTGCAGTCGGCGGGGCGGCAGCTGACAAACATACTTTTCTGAAACATCAACAAAAACATTCCGGACACATGAGAGACAGCTTCACATACAAGAGGGAGTGGACGGACTCACTGCGGGCGTTGCCCGTGCAGGTCAGGGGAGAAGTGAACGAAGCCATAATAGCGTATGGCATCTCGGAGGAACTAATCCCCCTGAAAGCAATGGCAAGGGCGGTGTTTACACTCATCAAGGCTGACATGGACAGGGACATGGAAACATGCACAAAAACAGAAAAAGAAACAGAAACAGAAACAGAAAACGAAAAAGAAAAACTCCCCCACACCCCCTATAAAGAAAAAGATAAAGAAAAAGAAAAAGATAAAGAAAAAGCCGCCCCAATATCGCACGCACGTACATGCACGCGTGAGGAAAACGCCGCAGCGGCGGCCAAGGCAAAACGGTTCGTAAAGCCCACGGTGGAGGAAGTGGCACGGTACTGCCGCGAAAGGAACAACGGCATAGACCCCGACTGCTTCGTGGACTTCTACACGGCCAACGGATGGGTGCAGGGCAGGCAGGGAAAGCCCCTCAAGGACTGGAAAGCCGCCGTGAGGACATGGGAGAAACGAAGGAAACCAGAAACCTACAGCTATGGAACAACAACAACGGACAGCCCGGCCGCAGCCTTTGGCGCAGCTGCTGGCAGGGACAGCACAAGGGAAGCCGAACGGCAGCAACGGCTCAGGGACTACGCCGGCATCGCGGCAGGGTTCGCTGGCGGCGACGCTGAGGCGGTGGCCGACCAAGGAAGCCCTCTGGGCGACATTCCACGTTAGCCGCCAGACGGAACTGACAGCCGACGCAAACCGGTGCCACTTCACCAACGCACCCACGCTGGCACTGGCCAACGCCGCCTACGGGCGCGGCACGGCAGAGGCATGGCTCACGGCGCAGCTGGCCGACCTCTCGGAGTTCAGCGGCGCAAGGGACAAGCTGACCCCGGAACAGCTCCGCCAGACAGTGACGCTCGTGGCCGGCGAATACCACTGGCTCAACATGGCGGAGATAATGCTCTTCTGCCGCAGGTTCAAGCTCGGACAGTACGGCAAGTTCTACGGCGCGGTAGACCCCATCGCCGTCACCGGCGCACTAAGGGACTTCTGCCGCGAACGCCGCGAAGCCTGCGCACGCAGGGAGGCACGGCTCACCGCCGAACGGCTGGAGCGCGACAGGCACAGCCCGCTGAACATGAGCCGCGAGGAATACGACATCATCAGGCAGATAACCGCCGAATATGCGATGAACACCGCCGAACAGGACAGGATCACCGCAGCAAAACACCAGAAGACATGAAAGAGAAGAAAGCAAGTGACAACACCCGGTACAAGGAAGAGCTGCAGGCCGCCATGGAAGCCGCACGCCTCAAGAGGCTGAGGGCGCAGCAGGCAAGGGCAGACAGCCGCATGAGACAGCGGCTGTACGAGTTCGCCCTGGAGTTCGACTTCTGCACAAGGCAGGAACAGGCCGACGCCTCAATCCCGAAGTGGTGACCGTATCGGGCGAAGACCTGAAGGAATTACAATCAACCCAATATTAACCCAATCAAAAACAAAAAAAACTATGACAAGAGAAGAATTGCAGCAGGAGCTGCGCAGACTGGAAGAGAGAAAAGAACAGGAAATGAGGCAGACAGAGGCAGGCTTCTACGTGGTGGCCGCAGCGGCCAACGAGCTGGCCTCCGTGGCCGTGTTCG
>CAVAPI010000020.1:0-28188 GCA_963590445.1 Lachnospiraceae bacterium
AGATGGCAGTAGAGGAATACGGAGCAGACATTATCAACGACGTGTCGGAAGGCGGCATTACCGGCAGAGCCAACGTGCCGCTGGAGCGCGAGGACAGCCGGTATCCGGCCATATTCCGCATGGTTGCCCGGCTGAAAGTGCCCTACATACTCATGTCAGTAAAGCCTGACGTGCGCTCCATGCTCAAGGCCTTTGCCGCCGAAGTGCAGCAGTTGCGCGACCTCGGGGTGAAGGACATCATACTCGACCCGGGCTTCGGCTTCGGCAAGTCGCTCGACGAGAACTACACCCTGCTCGGCGAGATGGACAAACTGGCCGTGATGGAACTGCCAATACTCGCAGGCGTGTCGCGCAAGTCCATGATTTTCCGCCTCATAGGAGGCTCTCCCGACAACGCACTCAACGGCACAACGGCGATAAACACCCTCGCCTTGGAGCGCGGAGCGTCCATTCTGCGCGTCCACGACGTGAGAGAAGCCGCCGAATGTGCCGCCATTTGGGAACGAATGCAATCACTAACCCCATAAAACATGTTCTTCGAATTTGGAATAAAGGACGTAGTAGATATCCTGCTTGTAGCGTTGATGCTCTACTACCTGTACCGTCTGATGAAGGAATCGCGTTCGTTGAACGTCTTTATCGGCATCATGATGTTTTTCGTATTGTGGATTTTCGTGTCGCAAATACTCGACATGCGCCTGTTGGGCGCCATCATGGACAAACTTGTCAGCGTGGGTGTCCTCGCCTTGATCGTGCTTTTCCAGGAGGACATACGCAAGTTTCTCTACAACCTCGGGGCGCATCAGCGCATACGTCTCATCGTAAAACTGTTCTCAAACGGGCGGGACAGTGCCGGAGAGAACGACAAGGAGGCGCTGATGCCCATAGTTATGGCCTGTATGAACATGAGCCGGCGCAAGGAAGGTGCGCTTATCGTGATGGAAAGGAGCACACCTCTCGATGAGGTGACGGCCACCGGCGACACGATAGACGCCTGTATAAACCAGCGGCTCATAGAGAACATATTCTTCAAGAACTCGCCTTTGCACGACGGAGCGATGGTTATCTCCAAGAAACGCATAAAGGCGGCGGGCTGCATCCTGCCCGTTTCGCACGATATGGACATCCCCAAGGAACTGGGACTGCGCCATCGGGCGGCAATGGGGCTGTCTCAGGAGAGCGACGCGATAGTGATTGTGGTGTCTGAAGAGACCGGCGGCATCTCTGTGGCCATCAAGGGCGAGTTCCAACTGCGCCTTTCGGCGGAGAAACTCGAAAGCATTTTGACTTCAGAGATGGCCGCCTAAGACTGCAACCTCCCTCTCTTTACAGGACAAAAGCGGTTGCCAGAAGTCACAAATCCCTTCTTCTTGCAGAGCGAAGCGGCGGAATGAAGCCGCAAAAGCGTCCGTTCAGTAGGATGCGGTGCAGGGTATTCCCATTGCGATTACCCTGTCCCTTATGGCGTCGAGCGCCTCTTTCGGAGCCTTGGCCAGCCCCTTGTCGGGCGTTTCCCTGTCTATTGTGTATATCATCACGGCTTGCGGCGCAATGTATCTCACCGCTTCAAGCCACGGAGCGACGTACTCCTCGCCCGTATTGTCAACGCTTTTGCCGCCGCTCGTGCCGCCCAGGAACATTGTCTGCACTATCGCGTGGCCGCCAAAAGCCTTCATCCCCTCTATAACGCGGCTCACTGAATAGTGTCCCTGCGGCCTGTCCACCTGCCCGATGAACGCTTCGCTGACCGTATCGAGCTTCAGTATGTTGTTGTCAACGCGCATCAGCGCATCGTGAACCGCCTGTTTGTGGATGAAGGTGGAGTTGCTAAGCACCGAAATCCTGGCCTTCGGGAAGTACCTGTCGCGCAGTTTCACCGTGTCGTCTATTATCTCCGCAAAGTGCGGATGGCCTGTCGGCTCGCCGTTACCGGCAAAGGTGAGCACATCGGGGCAAGGCCCTTTGGCCGCCATGTCGCGCAGTCTGGCCTCAAGAGCGGCCGCCACTTCCCCGCGTGTGGGCCTGTTCAGCTTCGGGCGGTGGTCACTGTTGAAGCCGCACTCGCAGTATATGCAGTCGAAAGTGCAGCTCTTGCCGTCGGCCGGCATCAGGTTTATGCCAAGCGAAACGCCGAGCCGGCGGCTGTGTACCGGGCCGAATATCGGCGAAGGATAGATGATTGTGCTCATTCTCTTGTCGTGTTTTTGTGCCGGACAGACGGTATGGAAGTCCCGGACCGGGGTTTGCGCACCCCAAACCGCCGTCCTCAAAGTCCTTAACCTCCTGCCGGAGCGTCCTGAACCGCCCCGCCGACAATCCTCCGCAAAGGTAGTTGAAATCGCAGATACGGCAAAGAAACCGGCTGTCTTTTAGCCTTTTGCCCGTCATTTCCACACCTTTCCCCATCCGCTTCCGCCCCTTTCCCTCCGCCAACAGCCGGATGGCGTTTGGAAACCCGGCGGTTTATGCTCCGCAAACCGCCCGTTTGGCACCCGCAAACCGCCTGTTTGCGACCCCTAAACCGTGCGTTTGCCAGACGGCAATGACTGCCAGACAGTTGCAGCCCTGCCCCTTTTGTCATCCCAGCCCGCCGCCGCATGGCCGTTAATAGTCGTTAATCTGTTGTGGGAGCGTATTTTTTTTATTTACTTTGCAGCAAATTTGGTGTGTTATATCCAAAAGACAAAATGGCGAAAAGCAGGAAAAAGACCCGCAGGCACCACGGCCTGCAGGTCGTTACCTTATGTATAAGCACCACGATGGTGCTCGTTTTGCTAGGTTTGGTGGTGTTTTCCGTATTGGCGGCGAACAATCTGTCATCTTATGTCAAGGAGAACCTTACCGTGACCGTGCTGCTTGACGACGACATGAGCGTGAACGACGCGCGGAAACTGTGCAGGGATCTGTATCACAGACCGTACACCCGCAACATAGACTACATCGGTAAGGAACAGGCAAAGCGCGAGCAGTGCGAGGCAATGGGTTCGGATCCGACCGAATTCCTGGGCTTTAACCCCTTCTCAGCCTCGCTCGAGATACGCCTCAAGGCCGACTATGCCAACCGCGAGTCGCTCGGTTGGATTTCAAGAGAGATAGAGAAACGGCCCGGAGTGACCGGCGTTACCTATCAGGAAGACCTGATGGACAAGGTCAATTCCAACCTCCGGAAGCTCAGCGGCGGGCTGCTTGTGCTTGCCGCCCTGCTCACTTTCGTGTCGTTTTCGCTGATAAACAATTCCGTAAGGCTAAGCGTCTATTCGCGCCGTTTCCTCATCCACACCATGAAACTGGTGGGCGCGTCGTGGGGATTCATACGCCGCCCGTTCCTGAAACGCGCCGTCTGCATCGGCCTCGTGGCCGCCTTGCTGGCCTGTGGCGTGCTTGGAGGAGGCTTCTATGCCCTGTGCAGCTACGAGCCGGGCATGCTTTCCATAGTGACATGGGAGGACTTGTCGGTGACAGCCGCAGCGGTTTTCCTCTTCGGAATGGTGATTACGGCACTGTGTTCGTTCCTTTCGGTCAACAAGTTCCTGCGCATGAAGGCCGGCGAACTGTACAACATCTGATCTGAAACGCATAACATACATATATAATATGGACAAGAAAAACTTGGCTTTCGGCCGCATGAACTTCATTTTGCTTGCCATCGGCATGGCTATAGTGGTCGTCGGCTTCATCCTGATGAGCGGTTCCGGCTCTACAGACACCGTGTTCAACCCCGACATCTTCAGCGCGCGGCGCATAAAAGTGGCCCCGGTAGTGTGCCTGGCCGGCTTCGTTTCCATGGTCTGGGCGGTGATGTACCGCAGCAAGGACGGCAACGGCGCGGAGAAAGGCGGCAGGCCGGCATCGGAAAGCAACGACAACGGAACCCCAACAAGCATATAAACGGCGATGAACTGGTTTGAAGCATTGGTGTTAGGCCTCGTCCAGGGGCTGACAGAGTACCTGCCCGTGAGCAGCAGCGGCCACCTTGCCATCGGCTCCCACCTGTTTGGCGTGGACGGAGCCGACAACCTGGCGTTCACAATCGCAGTGCATGTGGCCACCGTATTGAGCACTCTCGTGGTGCTATGGAGGGAGATAGACTGGATATTCCGCGGACTTTTCAAGTGCGAACTGAACGCCGAGACCCGCTATGCGCTCAATATCGCGGTGTCAATGATACCCATAGGCATCATAGGCGTGTTCTTCAAGGACACGGTCGAGGCGGTTTTCGGCTCCGGGCTGCTCATTGTAGGGTGCATGCTCGTGCTTACAGCTGTGCTGCTCACCTTCTCCTACCACGCAAAGCCGCGCCAGAAGGAACACATCGGACTGCGTGACGCCTTCATAATCGGCCTCTCGCAAGCCTGCGCCGTACTCCCCGGACTGTCAAGGTCGGGCACTACCATCGCCACAGGCCTGCTTCTCGGCAACAAAAAGGCCAACATGGCACAGTTTTCCTTCCTCATGGTGATACCGCCCATACTGGGTGAGGCTCTTCTTGACACGGTCAAGATGGCAAAAGGCGAGGAGGTGTTCGGCGGAATAGGCGCCCTGCCGCTCGTGGTGGGCTTCGTTGCCGCCTTCGTGTCGGGCTGCGCCGCCTGCAAGTGGATGATAAACATCGTGAAAAAGGGCAAGCTGATATACTTCGCCATATACTGTGCAATAGCCGGAGCGGCCACTGTCGCATACTCTCTCCTGCAATAACGAGATGGATTTCGCCCAAGGAGAATACATATACCTCAACAAGCCGTACCGAATGTCGAGCTTCGGCGCACTGGCAAGGGTGCGTTATCTCATATCACAGCGGCTCGGCGTGAAGCGCATCAAGACGGGTCACGCCGGAACACTCGACCCTCTGGCCACCGGAGTGCTGATACTCTGCACCGGGAAAAAGACCAAAGAGATAGAGCAACTGCAATACCAGACCAAGGAATACACGGCAACCCTGCAGCTTGGAGCAACCACTCCGAGCTTCGATATGGAGCACACCGTGGATGCAACCTACCCCACCGCCCACATCAACCGCAAGCTCGTAGAGCAAGTACTGCCGCAATTCGTGGGCGAGATACGGCAGGTTCCGCCGGCCTACTCGGCCTGCAAGATCGGCGGAGCGAGGGCCTACCGCCTGAAACGCAAGGGGAAAGAGGTGGAACTGAAGCCGAAAACGCTGCGCATAGACAGCATCGAACTTACGCACTTCGACCCTTCACGCATGCAAATGGCCATCCGCGTGGTGTGCGGCAAGGGCACTTACATCCGTGCCTTGGCGCGTGACATCGGCCAAGCCCTCGGCAGCGGGGCGTTTCTCACCGAACTGTGCCGCACAAGGGTCGGGGACATAACCATAGACGACTGCATTACGCTTGACGAATTCCCATGCTGGCTTGAGAAACAGGCCGTCACGGAACAACAAGCAGAAAGGAAAAACTTGTAAAACATGAAACTATCGCAATTCAAATTCAACCTTCCCGAGTCTCTCGTGGCGCTTGAGCCGCCGTTTCACGCCTTTCCGAACGAGGACGGCAGTGTGGACAAGATATACAGACGGGACGAATGTCGCCTTATGGTGGTGCACCGCAAGAGCAAAACCATCGACATGTTCAGGAAAAACGCCAAGGGCAAGGAGCTGAAAGGGGCTGACGGCAAGCCGGAATACCTCGGTTTCAGGGACATAGTGAACTACTTTGACGAGGGGGACGCCTTCATTTTCAACGACACCAAGGTGTTTCCGGCACGTCTCTACGGCACTAAGGAGAAGACAGACGCCAAGATAGAGGTGTTTTTGCTTAGGGAACTGAACGACGAACTGCGCCTTTGGGACGTGTTGGTGGAGCCTGCACGGAAAATACGCATAGGGAACAAGCTCTTTTTCGACCAGGACGGACCCATGGTTGCCGAGGTTATCGACAACACAACGAGCCGCGGGCGCACCCTGCGCTTCCTTTACGACTGCCCGCACGACGAGTTCAAGAAGGAATTGTTCTCGCTTGGCGAGGCTCCCCTGCCGCGTTACATCATAGCACACCGCCCCGCAACAAAGGAAGATGCGGAGAATTTCCAGACTATCTTCGCCAGAAACGAGGGCGCAGTGACCGCTCCATCGACAGGACTGCACTTCAGCCGGGAGCTGATGAAGCTGCTTGAGATACGCGGAATAGCCTTTGCCTATGTGACAGTGCACTGCGGACTGGGCAATTTCGAGGCGATTGAGGTGGAAGACCTGACCAAGCACAAGATGAATTCGGAGCAGATGGAGATAAAGGCCGAGGCTTGCCGCACCGTAAATGCCGCCAAGACGGCCGGCCACAGGGTGTGTGCCGTGGGCGTAAGCTCCGTCAGAGCCGCCGAAACCGCCGTGGGTACGGACGGTTTGTTGAAGGAATACGAGGGCTGGACCAACAAGTTCATCTTCCCGCCCTACGACTTCGGCATGACAGACTGCATGGTTGCCAACTTCTACCACCCCGAATCGGTCATGCTGATGACCACCGCAGCCTTCGGAGGCTACGACTTGATTATGGAAGCCTATAACCTTGCGGTCAAAAACGAGTACAAGTTCGGCTGCTACGGCGACGCTCTCCTGATAATGAACGACTGACCTGCAGCAAGACAACCGTGCATACAGTATATTTAGGTCTCGGATCCAACCTCGGCAACCGTGAGGGAAACATAGACGAGGCGGTAAGGATGATAGGCGAAGAGGTGGGCGTCGTGGAGCGCAGGTCGTCGAATGTCGAGACCGAACCGTGGGGGTTCAGTTCGCCAAACCGCTTTGTCAACGCCGCAGTGCGCTGCCTTACGCCGCTGTCGCCGCACGAGTTGCTCACTGCAACCCAGGCCATCGAGCGCAGCATGGGGCGCACCGCAAAGTCGAAAGACGGGCAGTATCACGACCGCACCATCGACATTGACATCCTTATGTATGACAATCTCACCGTGGATGAGGCCGACTTGAAGATACCGCACCCGCTGATTGGCGAGCGCGACTTCGTGCTCAAGCCGCTAAAAGAGATAATGTAGCGGAGGAAAGACTCTGTCTTACAACCGCAACAACCACAGGAAAACAAAAACAAGAAACAATGGACACAGCAGAACTGTTCAAATGGGTGTTGGAAAACCTCAACTATTGGGTGGTAACCGTATTCATGGCCATCGAAAGCTCGTTCATCCCATTCCCCTCGGAGGTCGTTGTACCGCCCGCAGCATGGAAGTCTATGGCCGACGAGAGCATGAATATCGTGCTTGTAGTGGTGTTTGCCACCATAGGAGCCGACCTCGGAGCACTCGTAAACTACTACCTTGCGCGCTGGCTCGGCCGCCCTATCGTGTATAAATTCGCCGACAGCCGCATCGGGCACATGTGCCTTATTGACCGTGAAAAGGTGGAACACGCCGAAGAATACTTCCGCAAGCACGGCGCAGCGTCCACGTTTTTCGGCCGGTTGATACCGGCTGTGCGCCAGCTGATAAGCATTCCCGCAGGCTTGGCGGGCATGCGGCTCGACCATTTCCTGCTTTACACCACGCTCGGAGCGGCAGTATGGAACACCATCCTTGCGCTTCTCGGCTACCTGATATACCGTTTCACCGACCTGAAGACCACCAACGACGTGTATATCCTGGCCACCAAGTACAGCCACGAGATAGGTTACGTGCTGCTGGGACTGGCCGCTGTGGTCGTGGCGGTGCTCGTTTACAAGGGCGTGAAGAGGAAATAGCGCAGTCGGGGCGGCGGCTTCCGCGCCCTGCCCCACCCCCTTTGCTTCCGCATCCCCATGCCTGGCCGCCATGGCCGGGACAGATACGAAAAATCCGCAGACCGTCTGGCCTGCGGATTTTTCAGCGTTTCCAATGAAATCTGCCCCGGTTATTACCTGCGCAGACCCAATGCCTTGATGAGAGAGCGGTAACGCTCAACGTCTCTGTCGTAGAGATAGTCGAGCAACGCACGGCGTTTTCCGACCAACTTGGTCAGTGCCCTTTCCGTAGTATAATCTTTACGGTTCTTTTTCAAGTGTTCCGTCAAGTGGGAAATACGGTATGAGAACAATGCCACCTGGCTTTCCACTGAGCCGGTGTCAGAGTTGGACTTCCCGTATTGTCCAAAGATCTCTTGTTTTTTGGCTTGATCTAAATACATAGATGTCTGTTGAATTGATTAAAAGATTTGAAATGCGGGTGCAAAGTTACACATTTTGCGCCGTTTGCAGCCTCCCCGTGCCACTAAAAGTGCCCGACTTTAACCTAATTTTAACGTTTCGGACTGCGAAGTCGGCAGTTTCCTACCCGTAAACGGCCTGTTTGCCTGTCGCAAATGCCCCGTTTACGCATTGCAAACCGCCTGTTTCCGGGCCGCAAACCGACCGTTTTTATAATCCGTTGGCCGTCAACAGCTTGCGAAGCAGGGCGTTTGTCTTGTGAAACAGGCTGTCCGCCTGCCCAAACAGGGTGAGTTGACAAGCGAAACGGTGAGGTTTGCCTTGTGAAACCGGCTGTCCCGCATCTTCCGTCCCGAAACATTAGGGGCAACATTGTGCCGCTTCCTTATTTATTAGTACCTTTGCGGTCAGAACAACCCGACCATGAAGATAGGAATAGTGATAGCGATGGACAAGGAGTTCCAGCGCATAAAGCAGCTGCTCAGCGGCATTGAGGAGACAGAATCCGGCGGCAAGACGTTCGTTGCCGGCGCCATAGGCTCGAACGAACTGGTGCTTTCGCTGTGCGGAATAGGCAAGGTTAACGCCGCAATGGGGGCGGTAGAGCTTATCGACCGCTTCGCCCCCGACGCCATAGTATCGACCGGCGTTGCAGGAGGAGCCTCGACAGAACTCGAAACGCAGGAGGTTGTGGTGTCAACGGAGGCGTGCTACCACGACGCATACTGCGGTCAGGAGCAGCAGTTCGGCCAGATAATGGGGCTTCCGGCGCGCTTCGCTTCCGACAGCCGCCTGCTCGGCAAGGCAAAAGCGCTGGACTGCGGCACCAAAGTGACGCCCGGCCTGATCGTAACCGGCGACTGGTTTGTGGACAGCCGCGAGAAAATGCGCTCCATCCTCGGCAGTTTTCCCGACGCGATGGCGGTTGACATGGAGTCGGCGGCCATTGCGCACGTCTGTTTCCTGCGCTCCGTGCCCTTCATCAGCTTCCGCATCATCAGCGACATACCGCTCAAGGACAACAAGGCCGCACAGTATTTCGACTTCTGGGAGCGCATTGCCGACGGCTCGTTCGGGGTTACGAAGGCTTTTCTGGAGAGTCTGGAGATGTAAACCCGCGCATCACACCGCCAAGACGGCAGTATGAAAGACAAAAACAAACAAAAAGGATATGGAAAAGATATCCGAGTTTCACCATCAACCACGAGAAACTGCTCCGTGGAATATACGTTTCGCGCAAGGACAGCGTGGACAACGACACCGTAACCACGTTTGACATACGCATGAAAGAGCCAAACCGCGAACCCGCACTGCACCCCGGCGCACTGCATACCATCGAGCATCTGGCCGCAAACAGGCGTTTGCAGGCCTTACTTGCAGCCTTCAGCCCCAAGCAACCCTATATTTCACTTGTCGCTTCGGCCAGCCACTGGCGGTCAGCCTCGTCATCGAGCAGCGGCAAGAGCTTGGTATAGACCGTGCGGTGGTAGCCGTTGAGCCATGCGCGTTCCTCGTCTGTGAGCATCGAAAGGTCGATTGGCGCAGTGTCGATGGGGCAGAGAGTGAGCGGCTCGAACTGGAGGAAGCTGCCGAACTCCGTCGTTTTGTAGTCCGTAATCAGCAATGTGTTCTCCGTGCGCACGCCGAAACGTCCTGCGAGATACAGCCCCGGCTCGTCGGTAACGGTCATTCCGGCCACAAGAGGAGTGGGTTTCCACTCCATACGTATCTGGTGCGGGCCTTCGTGGACGTTGAGATACGAGCCGACACCGTGGCCTGTACCGTGCATATAGTTGACACCTTCGCGCCACATAGCCTCGCGTGCGAGTATGTCAAGCTGCGTTCCGCTCGCGCCGCTGGGAAACTTGCACATCTCAAGCCGCAGGTGTCCCTTCAGAACCAGTGTGTATATATGGCGCATCTCGTCGGTTACGGGGCCGAGAGCCACCGTGCGCGTTATGTCGGTTGTGCCGTCCGGATACTGCGCGCCGCTGTCTATCAGCACGAAACCCTCCGGCTTGAGTTCCATGTCTGTATCGGGCGTAGCCTCGTAGTGCACTATTGCGCCGTGCTCACCGTAGGCCGCAATGGTGTCAAACGATATGCCGCGGAACAGCGGACTGGCCGCGCGCAATCCGGTAAGCACACGGTCGATGGACATTTCCGTCTGTCCCCCGCGCGCAACTGCCGGCTTCAGCCACCGCAGGAACTTGACCAATGCCACGCCGTCGCGCAACATGGCACGGCGGAAGCCCTCTGTCTCCACCCCGTTCTTCACGGCTTTCATGGCCGGAATGGGCGACTTGGCCGCCACAGTCAGGCTGCGCTTCTCCGTTTTATATAATGTATAGTTGGTCTCATCGGGGTCCATAAGTATGTTATAGCCGCCATACGAGCGCAGTCCCTCGGCCACTTTGCCGTACTCGGCGGTGCTTACGCCACACCCGGCCAAGTGGTTTCTGACCTCATCCGTCAGCTTTCGGCTGTCAACATACAGCGTTGCGGTGTCGCTGCCTATAAGTAAATAGGCGACAAACACGGGGTTGCAATGCACATCGCTGCCCCTCAGGTTGAGAGTCCAGGCTATATCGTCGAGTGCAGAGACCAACATTCCCTCTGCATGAAGGCCGCGCAGGGCAGCCCGTATGCGCACCAACTTCCCGGAAACAGGCTCTCCGGCATACTCAAGCGGGTGGACTTCTATCGGAGTGAGCGGTATTTCAGGGCGGTCATGCCATATCTTTTGCAACGGATCAAAGTTGGTTCTGACAGTTATACCGCCGTTCTCGCGCAGCTCAACGATGAGTCTCTCCACCGTATCGGCAGAATTGACAAAGCCGTCAACGCCCACCTGCGCACCGTTAATGGCCGACAGCTTGCGCCCAAGCCACTGGCTTATGGTGGGCGTACCGTCGATTCGCTCCTTCATAAGCGCAAAGCCAGTGCCCTCAAGCTGCCCGGCGGCGGCGAGGAAATAGCGCGAATCGGTCCATAAAGCCGCCGCATCGCGGGTGACAACGGCAGTGCCTGCGGAACCCGTAAAGCCGCTTATGAACCCGCGCCCCTGCCAGTGGGCCGGCACATACTCGCCGTTATGGGGGTCGGTACTGGGGAATATGAAGGCGTCAAGCCCCTCCCTCGACATCACATCTCGCAGCTCGGCCAGTCTCAGCCTTACAGTTTCACTATTGCTCTTAGCCATTATTCCATTTGTAATTTGCACTTTACAAAGATAAACCTTTTCAGAATTAATAACAAATTAAAAGGAGTACAAACACAAACCGTCCCCATTTTTTTGCTAACTTTGCGCTACAATCGGCAAAAGGGATACATTTTAAACTTTTAAATACACAAACAATTATGGCATTTTTAACTAACGAGAAGCTGACAATCGTCGGTGCAGCCGGCATGATTGGCTCAAACATGGTTCAAACAGCCCTCACTATGGGTCTTACAAGCGACATTTGTCTCTACGATGTGTTCTCTCCGGAAGGCGTAGCCGAGGAAATGCGCCAAAGCGGTTTCGGAGATGTGAAGATAACTGCAACGACCGATGCCAAGGAAGCGTTCACCAACGCCAAGTATATCATCTCTTCAGGCGGCGCACCCCGCAAGGCAGGCATGACACGTGAGGACTTGCTGAAGGGCAACTGCGAGATTGCCGAGGGCTTAGGCAAGAACATAAAGGAGTTTTGTCCCGACGTTAAGCACGTTGTAATCATCTTTAACCCCGCCGATCTCACCGGTCTCGTTACCTTACTTTACTCTGGTTTGAAGCCTTCACAGGTGACTACGCTTGCCGCACTCGACTCCACACGCCTGCAAAGTGCACTGGCCAAGAAGTTCGGAGTGATGCAGAGCGAAGTGAAAGGCTGCGCTACATACGGCGGACACGGCGAGCAGATGGCCGTATTCGGTTCACACGTGACCATTGACGGCAAGAAACTCACCGACATAATCGGCACTTCCGAGTTCCCGGAGGCCGAGTGGGAGCAGATGAAGAAGGACGTTACGCAGGGCGGAGCAAAGATTATCGAGCTGCGCGGACGCTCTTCGTTCCAAAGCCCGGCCTATCTGTCGGTGGAAATGATACGTTCGGTTATGGGAGGCGAGAAGTTCCGCTTCCCGGTCGGCACTTACGTATCGACAGACAAGTACAACCACATCATGATGGCAATGAATACCACTCTCGACACGACCGGTGCGCACTACGAAGTGCCGCAGGGAACGGCCGAAGAGAACGCGAAACTTGATGCCAGCTACGAGCATCTCTGCAAGATGCGCGACGAGTTGGTTACGCTGAACATCGTTCCTGAAATATCCAAGTGGGGCGAAATCAACCCGAATCTGTAACAATTCACGTTTCGGACTAACCGTTCAGAGATTCTGAATTAACCGTTCAGGGGGCTGTATTAGCCCTATAGTTAGTAAAAAGGCGGTGACGAGCCAGTTTCGTCACCGCCTTTTTGTCTTTTGAACGATGCGTTTGCGGCCAGCAAACAGGCCGTTTACGACCCGCAACCCTGCCACTTTTTATTCAAAACCCGGCGGGTTTTTATTGGCAAGTAGTGCGCTGCCCTAAGAAAAGACGGAGTTGTACCAAAAAAGAAGCATACTTTGGACTAAGGGAAACGGTATTCGGGGCTAAGAAGAACGGTGCGGACGGTCTGCGAAATGCGATAAAAGGCGAGTCCCCGAAGCGTCGTTTGTGTTGACGCTTCGGGGACTTGCCGCGTGTTTGTCAATGTTTCAGGCTGCCAACCTGTTTGTTTACAGGCTGTATCCTGTTGACTTAGACCGTCAGAGCCTTACTTTGCGCTGCTGTAGTCGGTGTTCTGCGGGTCGAAGTTGGTCCAGCCGTCGAGCCAGGAGTCGTTGTTGGAGAAGGCTCCGATATAGTTTACTGTGGTGAAACCGCTGAGTCCTGCGAACGAGGCGGCTCCGAACACCGGGCTACCGGCCTCCGGCATGAAGGGAACCGTTATGCCCTTGCCTTCGGCCAGCATGAGTTGGCTCTTGTCGGCGAAGTACTTGTTGCCCTGTTGCGCCAGGAAGAAGGTGTGGGAGTACGACTGCTTGGTCGAATCGCGCTGGATTGCGCGCTTTCCGTCGGTGCCTGCCACGTATGTGCAGAGTATATCCGAGTACTCTTTGTTGGCGTCGGTGCCCACAGCGTCCATGTTTGCGAACCAGACGTTCTGCAGCTTGATGTTGCCGGCCTGGGCCTCTTCAACCGTATTGCCCTTCTCTCCGTCGAGGATAAGGCCGATTGGCCAGTCCATAGCGATTGAGTTGACGCAGTTGAGCTTGGATGCGCGGCGTATCTGCATGGCGCTTTGGAACTTGCCGAGAGCCGATCCGTTGTTGGGATAGTAGTTGCCGGCGGTGATATAGTCGGTGTTGTTCTTGAAGTCAGCGTCGGCTTTGGGGCCTATGAAGGTTATGTTCGAGAAGGTGCAGGAGGTCACCGGCGTTGCACTGGCAGTACCTCCGGCGTTGTTGTCGCTCTCGAAACCGTTGCTCTGCGAGGTGTCTGCTATCTTGGAGTCGCGCAGTGCGAGTCCGAACTGCACGTTTCCGCTGAAACCGTTGTCGGTGTCGAAGTCGTCGTCCCAGCCCTTGTAGGCAATCAGGTGGTCGCAATTCACCGTTCCGCCGAACCACTCGAACGAGTCATCGTTGGAGTATGACACCTGAACGTGGTCTATCTTGGTGCCCGTGCCTACCGATCCGAGCGTCAGTCCGTTGATCTCCTTGTCTTTCTCGAAGGGATAGCCGGCAAACTCGATGCGCACGTAGCTCAGCACGCCGGAGTTGTCGGCTGCGTCCGTACCGCCGTGCTTTGTGCGGGGGCCGCCTTCAATCTGCTGTCCGAGCACTCCGTTGTTGTTGGGAGCCTTTCCGCAGATGATAACTCCGCCCCAGTCGCCCGGCTTACGGCTGCCTGCGTCCTTTGAAGAGGTGAACACGATAGGGCTGTTCTGGCTTCCCTGGGCTATCAGCTTGCCGCCCGGCTCGGCTATAAGCGCGGCTTTGGTTATGCCCTTGATTACAGTTCCCGGCTCAATGGTCAGCTCTGCGCCGTCAGCTATATAGACCCAGCCGCGCAGAGTATATACACCCTTCTTCAGAGTCTGCTTCCCGGTGAAGGTAAACTCCTGCACACCGCTGCCAATCTCGGTTCCGTTGCTGTTTTCGGTGCCGTCAGCATTGAAAAGTATCTGTGCGCTTGAGGTAACAGGGTTGGTTGTACCGCCCTGGTTGTCGTCATCGCTGCTGCAAGCGGTAAATCCGGCTGCAAGCACAAGTGCTCCCATGAGCACCAAACTGTTTCTTCTTTTCATAAATCTTGTTTGTTTTTGTTTTACATCTTGCCGCGTCAGTGGCGGCACACATCGTTTATTTGGTTAAAGGTTGTTCAGAAACTGTATGTAGCCGACAGTCCGAAGTTGCGCCCGGGGGTGTATTCGCGGGTTACCTGCTCCACTTCGCGGCTCGAACCGTTGCTGTAGTGCACGTCGGCGAACTGCTTGTAGCACACCTTCTCGCCTAGTATGTCGCGTATGTTGGCCTTTATCTCCAGACGACCGTCGAGGAACTTCTTTGAAACCGACAGGTCGAGCGAGTTGCGGGGCATCTCATAGCTGTCCGGGACGCGTGCGTTGTCCTCGCTGCCCGTACTGCCTTCGCTGCGTCCCACGCCTATCAGTCGCTTGCCGATGCGGTTGTAGAGCAGTGCAACGTTAAGCTGCGCCTTGTCGTTCCTGTACAGTAAGCCACCGTTAATGAGGTAGGGAGACTGTCCCTGCATGGCTCTGCTCTCGTTGCGCGAGCCGCTTGGGAAGTTCACGCGGCTGTGTATCAATGCGCCGTTGGCCGAGATGCTGAAGCCGGGAAGGCCGATGAAGTCGAGCGTCTTGCGCACATCCAGTTCAAGACCGATGTTGTTGGCGCTCTCGGCGTTCTCGTATGAGTATATCAAGTCGGTGCCTCCGCTCACGGTATAGGTCCACTCTATGGGGTTGTCGAAGTGCTTGAAGAAGCCCGCAAGGGTTATCTGCTCGCCGCGAGAGGGGTAGAACTCATAGCGCAAGTCTATGTTGTGGATGTAGCAGGGCTTGAGTGAGGCGTTTCCCATGACGCTTGACGCAAGGTCAAAGTCGTAGTAAACCGACGGAGACACCTCGCGGAACTCCGGGCGGTTGACCGATTTGCCGTAGGAGAGGCGCAGCTGGTGCTTGTCGCTGAACCTGTAGGTGGCGTTGAGCGAGGGAAACAGGTCGCTGTTGCGGTAGTATGTGCTCTTGTGGCTTACGGTATTGTCCTGCGTGTTGGATATCAGCTCCATCTGGTTGTACTCGAAACGGACACCGGCATACACGCTGAGCTTGCCAAGGGGCAGGCTTGCGGCAGCATAACCGGCTCCCAGGGTGTTGTTGCCGCTGTAGTCGTTGCGCTTGTGCGGCTCTTCGAGCAGGTAGAGTCCGCCGTTTCCGAAGTATCGGCTGTCTGACAGCAGTGCGGGAAGGTCCATGGTGCGGAAACCGGAGGGCAAGAGGGAGGTGTTGGACGGCTCCCAGTTGTAGAACAACTCGCGGGTTACGTAGTCGCGGGTGCGGTATTCGCCGTATGCACCCACCTTCAGGGTAGGCTCAAACGAGCCGAATGTGAATTTGTGGGCGTCGTTGACGTTGGCCGAGAGTATGTGTTCGTCCAGTTGGGTGAACTCCCTGTTGATGTCGTTGCCCGTGATGAGCTGCATGGCCCCGTCGGTTGTCTGCGAGTCATCCACCCTATAGCGCCGGCGGTCGGGCATCCTGCGGTTGGCAAACGAGTAGCTGCCGCTCCATTCCACCTTGTCGGCCGGCAGAGTGTGCCGCCCTGTGAGCTGCACGTTGTAGGTTGTGCGGCTGCGGTAGTAGTATTCCGCGTTCTGCTCGTTGTCTGACTGTGCGTTAAAGCCCGTTCTCCAGGTGTAGCGGTCGGTGGCGAGCTGGTTAAATATGTTCTTCAGCTCATAGCGGCTGTTGCCTCCTTTCGACAGGAGGGTGAGATTTAGCAGCGCACCGATGCGTACATTGTTGTTATACTGGTCGTCAACGGAGTGGCGCAGGTAGTTGCTCTGGTCATGGGTCATGTCATACACCCCGAAGAGGTTGTTGAGCATGCCTGTATAGGCGCGGTATTCGTTTGTGTAGTTGAGTGCGCCTATCAGACCCAGCCGGTTGCCGCCGAGAGTCCACCTGCGGGCAAGCTCAGCCCCCAGCTTGAGGTCGCCGGCCGGCCTCTTGGTCTTCACCGTCCAGTCGTTGTTGAAGCCGTTGTTGAGCAGATCCACGCTCTTTTCGGCCGAGAGCGGGCGCAGAGATCCGCTTATTCCGCCCTGAAGGCTGCGCATGCCGTTGTCGAAACCGAGGAAGTCGGTGCCGCTACCCTTGGCGTAGAGGAAATCGGAGAACGATGTGGCGTCGTTCCAGTTGCCTCCCACGGTCACGGAGAAGTGGTTTTCCGTCGGTATGTCCTTGGTGTTTATCTGTATGAAGCCTCCGCTGAAGTCTGCGGGGTACTCCGGCGCCGGCGACTTGACTATTACGAGGTTGTCAATCTGCCCGCTGGGGATAATGTCGAACGAGAAGGCGCGCGAGTCCGCCTCACTGCTGGGCACTGCTCCGCCGTTTATCCACACGTTGTTGTAGCGTTGCGACAGTCCGCGCACCATCACGAACTTGTCATCTATGAGACTTACGCCCGGAACCCGGCGTATCACCTCGCCTGCATTGTTGTCCTGCGTGCGCTTAATCTCCTGTGCAGAGATGTTGCTCACTATCATTTCGCTCTTCTTTGCCTCCATTATCATGGCTGCCTCGGTGGTTCGGTGCACCATACCCGTCACTGTAACCTCGCCAAGTTTCTGCTCGTCGGACTCCATCTCCACTGTCAGCGTGTCGCGCGAGGGCTGTTTCTGGGGCTGTATGCCCTTCATTTCCACCGTCTTGTATGACACATACTTGACGGTAAGGGTGTATTTCCGGCTTCTGTCCAGCCCGTTTATGGTGAAATTGCCGTCAACATCGGTCACGACACCGCGCCCGTCGGCCAGCTGGACCGTAGCTCCTATGAGTGCCTCACGGGTGGTTTTGTCAACCACACGCCCGCATATGTCAGCCCCCAAGGCTGTGGTTGCGGCGGCAAAAAGCAGCGCCAACGCTGCAAACATCTTTCTGTAATCCTTCATTAACATATCTTTCGTTTACGGCTGCAAAGGTATATGGGAGCCTTTTCAAGCGTGTTTCACCGGTGTTAAGACTGCCGCAACGGGTGTTAAGATGGCGTTACAACGGTGCAAAACCGCAACTCCCGTCACGCATACAGGCCGCCTGCGGAATACAAACCGCCCGTTTGCGCATCGCAAACACGCCATTTACGCCCCGCAAACGGGCGGTTTGGGATGCGCAACTGCGGCATTCGGACACCGCAAACGCCACGGCTACGCCCACAAGCACAGGCATCAGGCAGAAGAAAGTAGGGCATATAAAGGAAAAGTCCGCAAACCTTTCGGCTTGCGGACCAGTATGTTTCATCAGCCAAACGGCGATGCATTGTCCTCGAAATGTATGTGTCTTGATCCTCAGGCGGCCCGGTTTCCCCTTCAAACGGCCGAGTCCTGTCCAAAAGGCGGCCTTGCCACAGCCTGGATGGCGGCTACATGCCTACGTCAGCGAGTATCTTTTCAGTCGCACCCGTGCAGCTTTCCACGAATTTCCCGGCACTCC
The DNA here is from genome assembly GCA_963590445.1 of Lachnospiraceae bacterium. Taxonomy (GTDB): domain Bacteria; phylum Bacteroidota; class Bacteroidia; order Bacteroidales; family Bacteroidaceae; genus Prevotella. The sequence goes on from CAVAPI010000020.1 coordinate 17,924, forward strand.
GTCCGCACTGTTTCAGCCATTCCGCGTCGGTGGAGAAGCGGGACATGAGCGAAGAGAAGTCCTCCGCCGACGCGATTTCAAAGCCTCCGCCATTCGCAATCAGGCCGCGCGCCTCGTCGAAATGTCCGTTGTTGGGGCCGAAAATCACCGGGATGCCCCACACGGCAGCCTCAAGCACGTTGTGGATACCCACCCCAAAGCCGCCGCCGACATAGCCCACGCAACCGTAACGGTACACGCTGGACAGCAAACCGTAGCAGTCTATGATGAGACAGTCGGCCTCTGCCGCCTCCTCAGGGGTGGTCCGGGTGTACCTCACCACCCGGCCTTCCATCTTTGAAAGTATCTGTTTCAGGTGGTCTTCGCCTATTACGTGGGGCGCAAGTATGACCTTCCACTCCCGGTTACGGTTGAAATACGGTGCGAGAATGTCCTCGTCGGGCTGCCAACTGCTGCCGGCTACAAACACTTTCCTGCCCTGTGAGAACCTCTCGACGATAGGGAGGCACTTGGCCTGTGCCTTGATTTGGAGCACCCGGTCGAAGCGTGTGTCGCCCGAAACGGTCACTTCAGTGATGCCAATCCCCGCCAGAAGCCTGCGGCTCTGCTCGTTCTGCACATAAAAGTGGGTGAAACAGCGCAGCACCTTGGCGTATTCGCGTGCGTACCAGCGGAAGAAAACCTGGTCAGAGCGGAAGATGCTTGATACGCTATAGGCCGGAATGCCACGGTGTTTGAGTATGTGGAGATAGTTATACCAGAACTCGTACTTGATGAAAAAGGCCATCGACGGTCTTATAAGGCGCAGGAAACGTATGGCGTTGACAGGGGTGTCGATGGGCAGATAGCACACTATGTCGGCGCCGGGGTAGTCCTTGCGCACCTCATAGCCCGACGGCGAGAAGAACGTGAGCAGCACTTTGTAGTCGGGATGCAGCTCCCTGATGCGCTCAATGATGGGCCGTCCCTGCTCAAACTCGCCGAGTGAGGCGGCGTGAACCCACACATAGCGTGCCGAAGGGTCAACCTTGCGCTTCAAAACACCGAAGGCCGCGCGCTCACCGCGCCACATTCTGCGCACTTTCCCGCTGAACAGGCTCGCCACAACCACGCCCCAGAGGTACAGATAGATGGCTATGTTATACAGCACCGGTATCTTGCTTATCTTCATCAGCCCAGTTCTTCTATAGCACGTGCCATTCTACGCAGCGTTTCCTCGCGTCCGAGGAAGGCTGAAATGTCGAACATTCCGGGTCCTTTGCCCTCTCCGACGAGCGCAAGCCGCCATGCGTTCATTATGTTACCGAGCTTATAGCCCTTGTCTTCAATCCACTTTTCCACCACAGACTCCTGGTTTGCCACCGAAAAGTCGCCAATCCCTTTCAGCACGGCCATGAGTTCCGTGAGACAAGCTGCCGAGTCTTCCTTCCAACGCTTCTTCCTGGTCTTCTCGTCATAGGCGGTCGGCGCCTCGAAAAAGAACGAACACAGAGGCCAAAGCTCGCTTACGAAGTCAACACGGTCCTTCATCATGGCCACAACCTGTGTGATACGCTCCGTTGTCTCGTTCGGGCAGTGCTCCAGAACCATCGGTTCGAAGATTGCAGCTATCTCCCCGTTGCTCTTGTGGAGTATGTATTCGTGGTTGAACCAGATGCCTTTCTTGTAGTCGAACTTGGCTCCGGCCTTGCTGCACTTGCCTATGTCGAACAGCGGAACAAGCTCTTCGAGACTGTAAAGCTCGCGCTCGGTGCCTGGATTCCAGCCGAGGAAGGCCAGGAAGTTGATGACTGCTTCGGGGAAATAGCCGCTCTCGCGGTAGCCGGACGACACTTCGCCGGTCTTGGGGTCGTGCCATTCGAGCGGGAAAACGGGGAATCCGAGCCTGTCGCCGTCGCGTTTGCTCAGCTTGCCCTTGCCTTCCGGCTTGAGCAAGAGGGGCAGATGGGCGAAGCGGGGCATGGTTTCCTCCCATCCGAACGCCTTGTAGAGCAGCACGTGGAGCGGTGCGCTGGGCAGCCACTCCTCGCCTCTTATCACGTGGGTTATCTCCATGAGGTGGTCGTCCACTATGTTTGCGAGGTGGTAGGTGGGCAGTTCGTCGGCGCTTTTGTACAATACCTTGTCGTCAAGTATGTCGCTCATTATCCTTACATCGCCGCGTATGAGGTCGTCAACGTGCACTGCCTCGCCCGGTTCTACCTTGAAACGCACCACGTACTGCCGCCCTTCGGCTATCAGCCTGTCCACTTCCTCCTTGGAAATGGTCAGGGAATTGCGCATTTCCATGCGGGTGTGGGCGTCGTACTGGAAGTTTTGCGTGGCGGCACGCTTGGCTTCAAGCTCCTCAGGGGTGTCGAATGCGATGTAGGCCCTGCCCTTTTCGAGCAGCTCGCGCACGTACCTTTTATATATATCCCGGCGTTCGCTCTGGCGGTAGGGGCCGTGCTGGCCCCCGAAAGACACGCCTTCGTCGAACTTTATGCCCAGCCATTTGAACGATTCTATGATGTATTCCTCTGCGCCGGGCACGAATCTGGCGGTGTCGGTGTCCTCGATTCTGAACACCAAGTCGCCGCCATGCTGCCGCGCGAACAGGTAGTTATACAATGCAGTGCGTACTCCGCCGATGTGCAGCGCCCCTGTCGGGCTGGGCGCAAAGCGCACCCTAACTCTTCTATCTGCCATTGTTTTTTGTCGTCAAGTTTGCAGTTTCCTGCGCAAAATTACTCTTTTTTTTTCACTTTTCATATTTTTAGTACTGTTGAAAAGCAAGCCGGGGCTATTTGAAGTGCCGCCTTGGGCTGAATAACCCGCCCGTTTCTGATGCGCAAGCCTGCCGTTTACAATCCGCAACCCGCCCGGTTTCGCACCGTAACCGGGCGGGTTGCGGGAACCGGCCTACGGGTTTACAAGCCAAATCACTGTGGATTGGGATAGCTGACCCTCGTGTGGTAGATGCTTTTCAGCTTCTCTATCAGCACTGTCTTGGCGTATGCTATGTCGCGGAAGGTGATGGGACACTCCTTGAAGAAGCCGTCTGCGAGCTGTCCGTCGATGAGACGGTTCACCAGATCGCGTATTGACTTCTCGGAATAGTCGCTCTGCGACCTCGAAGCCGCCTCCACTGTGTCGGCCATCATCAGTATTGCCTGCTCCTTGGTGAACGGGTTGGGGCCGGGATAGGTGAAGAGCAGGTCGTCAACCTCCTCGTCCGGGTGCTCGTTCTTGTACTTTACGCAGAAGTATTTGGCCTTGCCCTGACCGTGGTGGGTGCTGATGAAGTCCTTGATCACGCCGGGCAGGTTGTACTTCTCGGCCATTTTCAGCCCCTCGGTCACGTGGCTGATGATAATCTGTGCGCTCTCTATGCACGACAGACTGGCGTGCGGGTCTATGCCAGACTGGTTTTCGGTGAAGTAAATCGGGTTGGCCATCTTGCCGATGTCGTGGTATAGCGCGCCTGTACGCACGAGCTGGCTCTTGGCTCCTATCTTGTTGGCTATCTCGGCGGCCAGGTTTCCCACCTGAATGGAGTGCTGGAACGTGCCCGGAGCCACCTCGCTCAGGCGGCGGAGCAGCGGGTTGTTGGTGTTGGACAGCTCTATGAGGGTGATGTCAGAGGTAAATCCGAACGTCTTTTCAATGAGATACAGCAGCGGATAGGCGAACAGCAGCAGCAGACCGTTGGCTATGAAGTAATTGTAGGTGCTCCAGTCGAGCGTGGTCAGTGCTGAGCCGCTCATCAAGTCGTAGGCCAGCGTCATGCACATGCCGGTTGCCGCCACCAGTATGGCCGTCTTGAACAGCTGGGAGCGGTATTGCAGCTCCCTGAGCGAATAGATGGCCACCAGGCCCGCCACGGTTTCCACCACCGCGAAGTCGAACGGGTGCTGCAGCATGGCCGCACAGATCATTATCATGGTCATGTGGGTGACAAAAGCCGTGCGCGAGTCCATGAAAATGCGTATGAATATGGGGGCCATGGCGTAGGGCAGCACATACACGTGGCCTATTGTGTTGCGCACAAGGAGCGACGTGAGGAGCGCAAATATCACTATAAGCGAGTAGAGCATGGTCATATTCCGCGTGTTCTTGAAGTATTCCTTGCGGAAAAGGCACAGATATACGGTGAAGCACACGAGGAATATCAGCGTGTAGAGCACCTCTCCGGCAAGCGTGATGCGGCTGGAGCCGGAGTCCTGGGCACGCTTCTCGTTCTCTTTCTTGAACGATTCCAGTATTCTGTAGCCCTCTTCGTCCACTATCTCGCCGCGGTCTATGATCTTCTGCCCCTTCTGCACCACGCCGCTGGCCAGGGGGATGCTCGCAAGCAGGTCGTTGCGGCTGGCAGAGCTGCGCTCCTTGTCGTAGATGAGGTTGGCTGTGATGTATTTGTCGAGGTTGCACCGCTGCAGAGCCTGCTTGTGCTGCGCCATAAGCTCGTCGGCAAACAGCTGTTCGTAGGCTTCCTTGGTGGTGAGCAGCCCTGCGGCCTTCACGCTCGTGGCCTTCTTGCCGTCAACGAGGCGTATCATGCGCGACGTGTCGGCCGCCTGGCGGTCGTCTTCCACCATGTTCACTATGCCCTGGCGGTAGATGCGGTGCAGCCGGTTGGCTATTATGCTGATGAAGTCGTCGGGAAGGTCGGGAATACCCTTGGAGTAGTCGGACACAAAGTTGCGCACCATGCTTCCCTCCACGTCCTTGTTATACACGTAGTACGGCTCATACTGGCGCATGATGCTGTCGCGCTCGTGCCTGATGGCCGCTTCAGACTTGTAAACGGGGAAGTCGAAGGGGGCGCGGAAGTCCACATACTTCCACGGCTTGCCCATTTCGAGAGTGAAATTGTTGCGGTTGTCGCGCGGCATGGCCCACACTATCACCGCCACAGAGGCTATTATGATGGCCGCCCACACAATGAAGTCGCGCCAAGTGAAGTCTTCCTTTAAGTTGAATGCGCTCATAAGCTGTCTTTTCTCATACGCTTTTGTGAGTACAAATATACGCAAATTTGCACAACTTCCCAACTTTTTGCCGCCAATGGGGGCTGTTGCCGCCAATTGCACGCCTCCCCGGCTCATTGTCCGCCCCGTTTGCGACCGCCACAGAGGCTCTGGCTGCGCTGTGAGGGCTGGATACGGGCGCAAGTATGGCATTTGCGGGGCGTAAACAGGCCGCTTATGACAGCTAAAAGGCACAGTTACGTACCGCAAATACGGCACTTACGACAGTAAAATGCCATATTTGCGACAAGCGGGCGTATGGATTGGGGAGTCAGACGGGGTCAACGTCGAAACAGACCTGTAGGGATGCGTAGCGTTTGTCGGCCATCAGCTGCTGCCGGGCAAGCATCAGATAGGCGCGGACCTTTGCCATGTCGATGCTTTTCTCCAGCTTCAGCACGATTTTCCTTATGTTCATCGTCTTCACCTTGGCCACCGACGGTTTGTCAGGCCCCAGTATGCGGTCGCCAAACCATTGCCTGAGTTGTCGGCCAAGCTCCGTTCCGGCTGCGTCGGCCACACTGTTTTGCCTGTGCTTCAGGCAGATGTATATCAGCCGGTAGGCCGGCGGGTACCTGAAGGCCGCGCGTTCTTCCATCTGGTCTTGGTAGAATGAGCGGTAATTGTTGCCCACTACCTGTGCTATAAGCGGTGAGTCGGGACTCTTGGTCTGTAGTATTACGAGTCCGCGCTTGCGCTTTCTTCCGGCTCTTCCCGCCACTTGCGCCATCATCATGTAGGCGTGTTCGTAAGCCCGGAAGTCGGGATAGTTCATCATGGAGTCGGCATTGAGTATGCCAACCACGCTCACGCGGTCGAAGTCCAGCCCCTTGCTTATCATCTGCGTGCCGATTAGTATGTCGGTCCGGCCGCTTGCGAAGTTGCCGATTATGCGTTCATAGGCGTTGCGCGTGCGGGTTGTGTCGAGATCCATGCGTGCCACACGCGCCTGCGGGAACAGTTCCAGTATGCAGTCCTCTATCTTCTCGGTGCCATAGCCCCTTGTGCGCAGGTCGGTACTGCCGCACGACGGGCACGTGTCGGGCACTTTGTAGGTGCCGCCGCAGTAGTGGCAGGTCATGGTGTTGGTGTTTCGGTGGAGCGTAAGGCTGACATCGCAGTTCTGGCAGTGCGGCACCCATCCGCACTGGCGGCACTCCACCATCGGCGCAAAGCCTCTGCGGTTCTGGAAAAGTATGGCCTGTTCGCCGTGTTCGAGCGCTTCGCGCACCTTGGACAGCAGCATTGGCGAGAACGGGCCGGTCATCATCTTGCGGTGTTGCAGGTCTTTGATGTCCACCACCTGTATCTCCGGCATCTCCACACCCTTGTACCGCTGAGTCATCTCCACCAGTCCGTACTTGCCGGAGAGTGCGTTGTGGTATGTCTCAAGGCTTGGCGTGGCCGTTCCGAGCAGTGTTTTCGCTCCGTGGATGCGCGCGAGCATGGCGGCTACGCTGCGTGCGTGGTAGCGCGGAGCGGGGTCTTGCTGCTTGAAAGAGGTCTCGTGCTCCTCGTCAACCACCACGAGTCCCAACCGTCGGAACGGCAGAAACACCGCCGAACGTGCTCCGAGAATGATGTCGTAGGGGTTGTCTGACAGTTGCTTCCGCCATATTTCCGCCCGCTCGGCGTCGGAGTATTTGGAGTGATAGATGCCCATGCGGTTGCCGAACACCCGCTTCAGCCTCTCCATTATCTGCACTGTCAGGGCTATTTCGGGCAGGAGATAGAGCACCTGCCGCCCCTTTCCGATGGCCTGGGCTATGAGATGAATATAGACTTCGGTCTTTCCGCTCGACGTAACTCCGTGGAGCAGCACCGTGTCCTTGCTTTCAAACAGCGAGAGAATGGTGTTGAAAGCATGCGTTTGAGCCTCGCCGAGCTGCTTCATGTTGCCCGGTTGCGCCTCCTGACTGTCGTTCAGCCGTCCCACTTCCCGTTCGTATGTGGTCAGTATGCCGCGCTTCACGAGTGCCGAAACCGCCGCTGACGTGGCGTGACTCTCGTTCATAAGCTCCTCGCGCGTGGTCTCTTCGGTGGGAACGCCGTCGCTTCCGCAGTGCGACAGGGCGAGATAGCACTCCAAAACCTTGCGCTGCCTGTCGGAACGGGCGAGCATTTCAAAGGCCAGACGCACCGACTGTTCGGAGCGGAACGCCGGGGCAAGGCTCACGAACAGCTCCTTTTTGGCGCGGAAACCATCCACCGACTTCAGCCCGGCGGGCATCGCCGCCTTGAAAACGTCGCCAATGGGTGACATATAGTAGTCGGCTATCCACTGCCACAGCCTGTATTGCCGCTCCGTAACCATCGGTTTGTCGTCCATAACGAGGGCGATGTCCTTCACGGCATAGCCCTCCGGCTTGTCGCAGTGCACCTTTGCCACTATGCCGATGTAGCGTTTCGACCTGCCGAACGGCACAAGTACGCGCACGCCGGGAGCTGTCCGCTTCTCCAACGCAGCCGGTATGGAGTAGGTGAACAGCCCTTCAAGGGGCAGGGGGAGTATGATGTCTGCGTAGCTCATGGCGGTTTCCTGTGCCTGTCGTGCCGGGTGGCGGCGGGCAAACAGCCGGGGTGCCGGACCCGAACGGCGGTTTATCGATTGACAACCTTTACGGTCTTGCCGTCTTTCCTTATTATATATATGCCGCGCAGCAGCCTTTCGCCGCCGGCAATGCGCCTTCCGCTGAGGTCATATATGGCAGTGGCGGTGGCGGAGCCTGACTGTTTGGCGGTGGAAATGCCGGCCGGGTCGTCGGGAAGCGTAGCCGTCACCTCTGCCGAAGGCCATGTCAGCGTGCTGCCCTTGCGTGCCCGCACCGTCAGGGCGTAGGTCTTGCCGTCGTCAAGCCCGCTGAAGCTGTAGGCCAACGCTCCCTTTGTGTCCAGTGCGTTGTATGTCTCCACAGGTATTCTGACAGCGTTGTGGCAACCGGCCAGCACGTCGTCGATGTATATCGCGCCGGATGACTGCTTGAAAGCTATGCGCACCGAGTCTGAAGAGGCAAATCCGTAGTGCAAAGACATCCCTACATCGTTGTTGTCCGAGCCTTGTGCAAACGTGAGCGAGTCAACAGGATGCCACGCCCCGTCGTTATAAGCCTCCACAGCCATCGTTCCGTTGGTGTAGGCAGTGGCCTTGGCCCAGAAAGACAGCGAGGATATGAGCGTAGTTGGATAGGCTACGGTCAGGAAGTGGTTGTCCCGCGCCATGCGGAACGACGGTATGGACTTTCCGGCGAAGTCGGGCGAGGATATGAATGAGCCGCTGTACTTCCATGACGACGGCATGCCGGTGGCACGGTTGGTGAAGTCGTAGCCCGCGAGTGTAGTGTCCGCAGCGAACGAACATTCGCTCAGCGTCACCTCATAGGTCTCCGCATCGTCCACATCCTGCCACGTTGCGCTGAAGCCGTGAGCGGTTATGTCGCTCAGGGCAACCCCCTGCGGTGCGTACTTGTAGAAAGGTATGGCCGTAGTGCTGAAAGTTGCCGTCACGGTGTCCGACGAATAGGAGCCGCGTATGGCGTGGAGCTGCAGCTCATAGGCGGTGCTTGGCTGCAGGTCGCTGACGGTTATTGAGTCGGCACTGCCGAATATACGCCCGTCATAGCCGCTGACTGCGGTCTTCTGTCCATCTACGGTCGTGTACAGACTCAGCTTGTAGCGGTTGGCGTTGGGCACATTGCTCCACGCCACCACAGCCACGCTGTCCTGCACGTTGCTCACATTGATTACGGGAGCGGGCAGGTTGAGGTCTATGCCGTCGAGCGTCAGCAGAATTTTGCCGCCGGTTTCCTCTATGTCATCGAGCGTTAGCAGAGTGTCAGCCGCCCAAGACATGACAGTCCACCGGGTCACATTGGCCGTGCCGGGAAACGGGTCACCGCTCGTTGTGGCCGAGGTAGCCTTGCCGTCGGCCTCCACTATGTCCACCCGTTGGTGGCTTGCCACGGTGTTCACCGTATTATTCTTCCAGTCGAGCGTGTCAATGTCTATGTGCCACATCAGCATACCGTGCCCCGGAATGTATGTGTCCCAACCGCTCTGCTGGCGGTTTTCAAGCACGAAAAACTCTCCCGGCTTGTCCTTGACCGACACTCTGTAGCCCATGTTGCACTCCTTCAGGTCTGGTATAACGACTATTGTGTCGGTCGTAGGGCTTAGTTCCGTGTAGTCCATCCAGCCCAGTTCGGCGCGTTCAAAGGCCGAGAAGAGCGGCGGAGTGTTCATGTTGTTATTGTAGGAGCCGTTCGACATTGTGTCGAAATAGCCGGGAGGGAATGTGGCATAGCCATACTCCACGTCGTAGAGGTCGGGCAGTCCGAGTACGTGGCCGAACTCGTGGGTGAACGTACCTATGCCGGTTACCTGGCCGCCGCTGCCGCCTCTTATCTCGTTGCCGCACGCATAGCTGCCCATCTTCACGCCGTCGAGCACAAGACTGCCGTAGCCGAAATCCTCGTAGGAGTAGGAGTGAGGCCAGATAGTGCTCGTGCCGCCGCCGTCAGCCTCGCCTCCGCCGGCATAGATGATATACACATTGTCAACGTAGCCGTTGTTGTCGTAGTCGTATAGCGAGTAGTCCACGAGGCTGTCGGCCAGAGTAAAGGTGTTGAGAACAAACTCGTAGAGCCTTTCCACGTCGTCGCCTCCGCCCCGGTTTGCACCGTAGTAGGAGTAGCTGTCGGGCAGTTGCACCGGACCTACAACGTCGAACGTGGGACGGAACAGTCCGTTGGAACTGGCTATGTAGAAGTCTCTCGCACTGCCGTCGGCACCGTTCTCATAGGTGAAACCCTCCTTGTTGAGCATGTCAGTGTAGAAGGCGTGGGCTTCACTGCCCAGTTTGAACTGCTTGTCGCTGAACTCCACGAGTATCACGAGCGAGTGCGGCTCGCCAATGGTGGGGAATGTGTTTATGAGCAACCGCTTCGGCGCAGCAGCCGACTGCCGCTTTGTTGTTGCCGACTGCCGCTTTATGCCTGTTGTCCGGCTCTTTGTGGCTATGGTCTGCTTGCGTGAAGCCGCAAAAGTCCGCATTATGGCCGCTGCGTCCTGAGTGTTCAGGAATGCCTTGGCGTCGGCTTTGCGCTCGCCGGTGTCGGCGGCCACGATGCCGCTTCCGCAGATAATGCCGTTGCGCAGGGCTGCATACTCATAGTTGCCCGTCGCTTCGTTGAGAAACAACGGACGGTTGTCGGCTGTGAAAGCCATGTGCCCGTGCTCGTCGCCGCGCACGGTGACGGT
>CAVAPI010000021.1:0-27998 GCA_963590445.1 Lachnospiraceae bacterium
CCGTTGTTCAGATATGCGGGCGAGTGCTTCGTCAAGATTGAAGCCGTAAATGTCGCTGTCTATGTATATCATGCTCGGGAAATGCCGGGGTTGTAGTTTGAGAGGTTCGGGATGGTTATCAAAGAGGTTCGGGATGGTTTTGAAAAGCGGTCGGGTTACGGGTCGTAAACGGGGCGTTTGGCTGTCGCAAACGGGCGGTTTATGACCCGTAAACGGCCTGTTTACGCCTCCTGAATGTACGGTTTGCGCTCCGCAAACGGGCGGTTTGTTGTGGAAAGGTGCAACTTGTGCGGCTGTAAGCGTGGGATTGGCGGCAGTAAACCATTTTATTTATGGCTGTAAGCGTGGGATTGGCGGCTGAAAGCGGCGCACCTTTGGTGTGGCAAGGCCGTCTTCAGTCGGTGGATTCGGGCAGTCCGATGCCCGTTTCTGCCTTGGGTATCTTGCGGTTGGGGTTCTCTTTCGCGCCGAGGTCAACCATTTCCCGCGCCTTTTTGGCCACACTCTGATTGCCGGAGATCAGTTTGTTGTCGGCAAAGGCGTATGCCTTCTGCGCCTTCTCAAGGGTTTCGCCCAAGTCGTGGTAGCGTTTTATGAAGTCACCCAGCCTGTCAAGCAGCTGTTCGGCCACTCCGAACACCTTTTCCTGGTTCTCCGCCTGCTGGTTCTGCACCCATGCGATGTGTATCATGTGCAGTATTCCGAGCAAATTCTGCTCCCCGGTGATGAAAACCTTGCGCTCGAAGGCGTCGCGCCATAGGGTCGGGTCGTTTGCGAGGGCGAGTTGCAGCGACGATTCGAACGGTACGAACATGATAACGAAGTCGATTGCCTCGCGCGGAGCCTTGACATACTTGCTGTAGTCCTTGCGCGCAAGTTCGCCGACGTGCTGCCTTACGCTCTTTATGTGGTCCTGCAGGTATCGTTCCTTGTCGGTTTGCGAAGTGGCGTTGACGTATTTCTCGTATGCAACGAGCGACACCTTGGAGTCTATTATGGCATCCTGCCCCTGCGGATAGTGCAGTATCACGTCGGGTTGCATCTCCTTTCCGGTCTCATCATTGCGGATTGGCCGTCCTGACTCGTCGCGCAAGCGTGCCTGAACCTCGTAGTGGATGCCCTCGGTAAGCCCTTGCGAGGCCAGCAAGTCGCCCAGTATTATCTCGCCCATGTTGCCCGCAGCCTTGTTGTCCCGGCGCAACACGTTGGCCAGGTTGTCGGCTTTCATGCCGATTTCGCGGCTGCTGTCCATCATAAGGCGTATCTGTTCGCGCAGTGAAGCGGAGTGTTGCGCGGTGTCTTTCATGCTTTCGCTGATAGCTTTCCGCATGTCTCCGATGGCTTCCTTGAGCGGTTGCGTTATGCTACCCACGCTTTCGGTGTTCTGTTCCTTCAGCTTCCGGGTGTTCTGTTCCATTATCTGCTGCGCCATGTTGGCTATCTGCTCCTTTGCGGTGCGCAGTTGCTCGGCAAACTGTTCGCTCCTAAGCTTCGTTTCCTCGGCGTTTTGCTTGTGCAGAATGTCTATTTCGCGCTGCCGTGCTTCGGCTTCGGCGGCCATAGTGCGGTTGTCCTGTGACAGAAGGCACACCTCCTGCTCGGCTTTCTCGGCACGTTGGGTCAGACTGAGCAGCTGTTCGCCGCGCAGTTCCAGCTCGGTTGCCTTCTTCTCGGCATCGACTGCCAGACGCGAGCGTTCCCTTTCCGAGGCGGAAACCCTGCGTATGGCCACGGCCAAAGCCACTATGGCCACAATCAATAGGGCGGCAAGAAGGTTGGAAATCATAGGCTAAGGGCGGCTTCCTGCACCATTTCGCCGAGCGTAGGGTGCGTGTGTATAATGTCTTTCAGCTCGTTTACGGTGGTGTTGCGGCACATCAGCGCGGCAATCTCCTGTATTATGTCGGCCGAATGTGCCCCGAAGGCGTGGCAACCTATTATCTTTCCGTCTTCAGCGGCAATGATTTTGACGAGTCCCTCGGCCTCGTTCATGGCCAAAGCCTTGCCGTTGGCGCGGTAATGCGAGCGCGCGCAGCGGTAGGCCACGGCGTTTGCCTTGCAGAAGTCCTCGCTTGCGCCCACGCTGGCGGCCTCGGGATTGGTGAAAATGGCGGCGGGCATGACGTCGAAACGTATGCTGTCTGTGCGTCCGAGCACGTGGTTGACGGCGCGAAGTCCCTGCATTGTGGCGGCGTGGGCGAGCATCTGCCTACCGTTAACGTCGCCTATGGCATAGATGCCCGGCACGTTTGTCTGCATATTGTCGTCCACTTTGATGCCCTTTGCGTCGTATTCCACGCCCACAGAGCCGAGGTTCAGCCCCTCGGTATTGGGCTTCCGTCCCACGGCAAGCAGCACCTTGTCGGCCTCAACGGCAACGGTCTTGCCCTTGCGGTCGAACGTTACCTGACCGTCAGTGATGGAGTTTACAGCAGATTGCAGGCAGAACTCGATGCCTTTCTTCTCCAGTTGCTTGCGCAAACGCTTGGCTATGTCGCTGTCAAGCGCCGGGAGACACTCCTTGAGAAACTCGATTACGGTGACTTTGCAGCCGAAACTGTTGAACACGCAGGCGAACTCCATGCCGATAACTCCCGCACCCACGATGCAAAGGCGTTGCGGCAGCTCGGTCAGATTGAGCAGCTGCGTGCTGTCAAGAACCATGTCAGCATCCATATCCGCTATCCTCGGCATCTTCGGACTCGACCCTGTGGCTATAAGAATGGCCTTGGCGGTGTATTCGTCCTGCCCGACCGTGACGGTGTGGGCATCCTTCAGCTGCGCCTCGCCTTGCACATAGGTTATGCCGGGAGCCGAGAGAAGGGTCTCAACACCGCTGCGCAGCTGTGCCGTGACGGCGTTCTTGCGCCCGACAACCTTGCCGAAATCAAACGAATATTGCAGGTTTTCGAGTCCGAAAGTGTCGGCTTCGCGCAGGGTGTCCATTATTTCCGCATTGCGGGCATAGGTCTTTGTGGGTATGCACCCCTCGTTGAGGCACGTGCCGCCGGGCATACGCTTCTCTATAATGACCGTGCTGAGGCCGTTCTTTGCGGCATATTCGGCAGCCCGATAGCCGCCGGGGCCGCTTCCGATGATGATGATGTCAGTGTTCATGTGTGGGGTTGGATAGTGGATGTTGGTGCTTGGAATGGTGTTAACGGCTGTGTCCGTCAGGCCAGACCTCCGGCTTTTGGCGCCGGATGTACGGGGCTTGTCGGCAGACTGTACGGGTCGCGTTTCGCAAACGGGCGGTTTATGACCCGCAAACGGCCTGTTTACGCCTCCTGAATGTACGGTTTACGCTCCGCAAACGGGCGGTTTGCCGGCCGTAAGTGCGGGGACAGGGTGCGCAGCCCTGCGGTTTGGCTCTGGAAAGGCGGCGGAACGATGCCGCCGGAGAGTGGGAGGCAGGGGCCATCCGCACCCTTCCGGGCATCGGAACCGCCCCTGCCGATGTTGCTAATTGGCTGCTTCCCGGTCGGCAACCATCTGCCTGTAGGTCACGATGGGGTGCTTTGCGGCCAGTACGTCGTCAACCCGTCCTATCGGAGTGTCGTGCGGCGCACTCTTAACCGTCTCCGGGTCGGTCCTGGCTTCCTCGGCTATGCGGCGCATAACGGCGATAAAGCCGTCGATAGTGTCCTTGCTCTCGTTCTCGGTAGGCTCGATCATGAGCGACTCGTGGAACAGTAAGGGGAAGTAAATCGTGGGCGCATGGTAGCCATAGTCCAGCAGACGCTTGGCAATGTCCATGGTTGTCACTCCCGTTGACTTGTCTTTCAGTCCGTTAAACACGAACTCGTGCTTGCAAAGTCCGTCGATGGGCAGGTCGTAAACGTCCTTCAGCGACTCCTTTATGTAGTTGGCGTTGAGCGTAGCCAGCGGCCCCACCATCTTCAGTTGCTCGTGTCCGAGCGAGAGAATGTAGGCGTAGGCGCGCAAAAGCACCGCGAAATTGCCGTGGTAAGGGCCTACCGATGTCCCGCACTCGCCGGGCAGGAACTGCTCAAGCCCCTTTCTCACACCCACAGGGCCGGCACCGGGGCCTCCTCCGCCGTGGGGTGTCGAGAACGTTTTGTGCAGGTTGATGTGCATAACGTCAAAGCCCATGTCGCCCGGACGCGCCGCTCCCAACATGGGATTGAGGTTTGCACCGTCGTAATACAGCAGCGCCCCGCAGGCGTGGACGAGCTTTTCTATCTCGGGAATGGCCTTTTCGAAGAGTCCAAGCGTGTTGGGATTGGTCATCATCATGGCGGCTACGGTGTCGTCAAGCAGCCCTTTCAGGTCGTCAACGTCAACGATTCCCTCCGGCGTGCTCTTCACTTCCACCACCTCAAGGCCGCACACGGCAGCCGAAGCGGGGTTGGTTCCGTGGGCGGAGTCGGGCACTATCACCTTCGTTCTCTTCGCATCGCCACGGCTCTCGTGGTAACTTCTTATCACCATCAGGCCGGTCAGCTCGCCGTGAGCGCCCGCAAAAGGATTGAGAGTGAACCTGCTCATGCCGGCTATCTCGGCCAGTGAGCGGTCGAGACCGTCGCACACCTTGAGCGCACCCCGGCACGTTGCTTCCGGCTGGAGCGGATGCAGGTCGGCAAAGTCGGCCATTGCCGCAATCTCTTCGTTGATGACAGGGTTGTATTTCATGGTACAACTGCCTAACGGATAGAACCCATTGTTCACTCCGAAGTTGTTTTCGCTGTGGTTAGTGTAGTGCCTTACCACCGTCATCTCGTCACATTCGGGCAGCGCAGCGTCCTCTTTGCGGCGCAGGGCAGCCGGTATCCCGTAGTTGCCGAAGCGGTTTTTGGGCAGCGAGTAGCCCTTCCGCCCCTCGTGAGACAGTTCAAAGATAAGATTACCGTATAGTTTGTTGTTCATGGCTCAGATGGTTTCAATAAGTTTGTCAATCTCTTCCTTGGTGCGTTTCTCCGTTACGGCGAACATAATGGTATCGTCTGCCACCTTTATTCCGCCGAATATGCCGTTGTCGATGAACCGCTTTTGCAGCTCATCCACGTCTCCGTCATACTTAACGCAGAACTCATTGAAGAACGGACGGTCGTATGCCAGGGTGAAATGACCCGTGTTCACGAGCCTTTCGCACAGGTAATGCGCACCCGAATACGACAGTTCGGCGGCCTCCTTCAGCCCTTCCTTGCCCATAACCGACATGTATATGGTGACGAAAAGCGCCATCAGGCTCTCGTTGGAGCAGATGTTTGACGTGGCCTTCTGCCGCCTTATGTGCTGCTCGCGGGCTTGCAGCGTCAGCGCAAAGGCACGTTGGCCGCGGCTGTCCCTGGTCATTCCGACAATGCGGCCGGGCATTTTGCGTATCAGCTTCTCGGTACAGCACATGTAACCCACCGACGGACCTCCGAAACTCATGGGTATGCCGAGGCTCTGTCCGTCACCTACGGCAATGTCTGCACCCCATTCGCCCGGTGTCTTGAGCACTGCGAGGTCGGCAGCCACGCTGTTCATTATGAGCAGTGCCTTGTTGGCGTGCGCCAAGTCGGCCACTCCGCCGTAGTCTTCGACCACTCCGTAGTAGTTAGGCTGCTGCACGAGCACCCCTGCAACGCCGCCCTGCACAATCTTTGCGGCCAGGTCTTCCTTGTCGGTCGCACCGTCTTTGGTTGCTATCATTTCCAGTTCGATGCCGTGGAACTTGGCATAAGTGCGCACAACGGCAAGAGTCTTGGGGTCGAGAGTGGCCGAAACGAGCACCTTGTCGGCCTTCTTTCCGGCAGCCACGGCCATCATTACGGCCTCGGCAGTGGCGGTTGTGCCGTCGTACATCGACGCATTGGAGATGTCCATGCCCGTAAGCTCGGCCATCATCGACTGGTATTCGAATATGTAGTGGAGCGTTCCCTGCGAGATTTCGGCCTGGTAGGGAGTGTAAGACGTGAGGAATTCGGAACGGCTCACGATGTTTGGCACCACCGAAGGGGTGTAGTGGTCGTAAACGCCTGCACCGGCGAAGCACGTCAGACGGGCGTTTTCCTTGCCGAGAGTGTCGAAGAAACGGCGCACATCCAGTTCGCTCATGCCTTCGGGGAGCTTGTATTCGCCCTTGAAACGGATGCTTTCGGGCACCTCGGCATACAGGTCTTCGAGCGACTTCACGCCGATTTTCTCCAGCATAGCGGCCGTGTCAGCCTCTGTATGCGGAAAGTATTTGTAGGTCATGTCTATGGTTGTTCGTGTGTATGGGTATGTCTTTAATGATGGTTGGCAGTGGTGTGCGACCCTAAGGCAACCGCTTGGGACTGCTGTCCCGTGCAGATGCGGCGGCCGGCGAACCACTGCCAATCCTGAAAGCGGGGCTTAAGCCTCCTTGGCGCAGTACTCTTCGTATGCCTTGGCGTCCATCAGGCTGTCGAGTTCGCCCTTGTCAGACAGTTCAACCTTGATGATCCAGTTGGCGAAAGCGTCCTTGTTGATGAGTTCGGGCGTGTCTTCAAGAGCCTCGTTCACCTCGACTACGGTGCCGCTAACGGGCGAATTGAGGTCGCTGGCGGCCTTTACGCTCTCCACAGCGCCGAACTCTTCGCCTGCAGACACCTCGTCGTCAACTTCGGGCAGGTCAACATAGACTACGTTTCCGAGTGCGTTCTGGGCGTAGTCCGTTATGCCTACGTAGCCGAAACCGCCTTCTACCTTCACAAATTCGTGCGACTCTGAGTAGTAGAGTCCTTCAATTACCTTTGCCATATCAATGCTTTATTTTTTATAATGTTTGTCGTAGAACTTCTTTTTCACCACCTTTCCGGGGAATGTCTTTTTGCGTATCTGTATCTGTACGGGCGTGTCGAGCTTGGCGTAGGCGGTGTCTATGAGTGCCATGCACACGCTCTTGTCGGTGGAGATGGTGTGGTAGCCGGTTGTCACCTCGCCTATCTTGTCGCCTTTGTCGTTGAGTACGGCATAGCCGTGGCGCGGTATGGCCTTGTCGGCAAGCTCTATTCCCACCACTTTCTGCTTCACTCCGCCGGCCTTCTGGGCTGTCAGCGCGTCGCGGCCGATGAATTCTTCCTTGTCAAGTTTGCAGAATATGCCCAGTCCGGCCATGATTGGCGAGATGGAAGCCGACAGTTCGTCGCCGTAGAGGGGCAGTCCCACCTCGAAGCGCAGTGTGTCGCGGCATCCCAGTCCGCAGGGTTTGCACCGTCCGCTGGCCATCAGCCTGTCCCAACAGGTGCGGATGTAGTCGTGGGAGCCGTAGATTTCAAAGCCGTCCTCGCCGGTATAGCCGGTGCGGCTCACGATGATGTCGCCTATAACCTTGACGGTGTAGAACGTCAACTCGCCGCACGGCAGTGAGAGAACCTCCTCCATGACCTTCTCGGACTGCGGCCCCTGCACTGCGAGCTGGCCGTAGAAGTCCGACCGGTTGTGCATTTCGATGTCGAAACCCTCGGCGTTTTTCTGCATCCATGCCCAGTCCTTGTCTATGTTGGCGGCGTTGATCACTATGAAGTAGTCGTTTTCGCCCATCTTATAGACCAGGAGGTCATCGACGGTGCCGCCGTCTTCGTAGCACATCATGCCGTACTGTATCTGTCCGGGGGCCAGTGTGCCGGCGTTGTTGGTGAATATGTGGTTCACATAGCGTTCGGCGTCGTTGCCCCTGACGGTCACTTCGCCCATGTGGGACACGTCGAAAACTCCGCAATCCGTGCGCACTGCCTGGTGCTCGTCGGTGATTGAGGAGTACTGTATGGGCATGTCGAAGCCGCCGAACGGGCTTATCAGCGCGCCCAAAGCCACGTGTTTGTCGTAAAGACAGGTTCTCTTGTTTTCCATATACTATTGTAGTTTAGTCTGTTAACAGTCTTGCCAGATCTTCCTTCTTCAGGTTTCGTATCACGCCATCGACGCGTTCGGGCAGCGCGTCTTCCACGGCTTTGCGCTCCAAGGGCACGTTTTTCAGCGGTTTGATGATGCTCTGGTCAAGCTCGCCGGTCAGGAAATAGTCGCCAAGGAGGCACAGCCCCTTGATTATGCCGTTCTTCAGCTCTATGCGGGCTTCCATTTCGCCCACGCCGTCGATGCGTCCGCGCTTCACGACCGAGTACTTGGGGTTGTTGCCATAGACAAATTCGGGCGAGAGATACTCCCTCTCTATATCCTCAATGGCCTTTATGTCGCTGTCGGAGAGCGTGGTTTCGCTGTCGCAGAGGTTGGTTCTGACGAACGACTTGAACTCTTCGATGTCCAAACCGATGTAGTCCTTGAGCAGGGCTATGCGCTGTCTGACGCTGCTGATGCCCTTGCTCACGAGCTTCCCGTCGGCCGGCGTGATGGAACCCACCATGTTCTCCATGTCAGTGTCGTAGAGCATGGTGCCGTGCACTATGCTCCGCCCCGGCGTGTGGTAGAATGCGTTGCCCGAAACCTTGCGGTCGCCTATCATAATGTCGTTGCGGCCTGACGCGCGGGCATCGACTCCGAGCTTGCGCAGCACCAGTACCACCATGTTGATGTAACGGTTGAAGGTGAAGTTCACCGCCTCGTCCTTCGTAATGTACGAGAACATGATGTTGTTCATGTCGGCATACACACAGCCGCCGCCGCTCTTGCGCCTGTAAGTCCGTATGTTGCGGCTGCGGCAGAAGTCGAGATTTACCTCGTTTTCTATCAACTGGTTGCGCCCGAAGATAACGCTTGGCTCCACTTGCCACATGAAAAAGCAGTCGTCAGCGTCAATGTTGCGGGCGACAAACTCCTCCATTGCCAGATAGAACGACAGGCGGCGCGTCTCTTTACAGGGCAGGGCGATGTGTAGCATGGATGCGTTATTGCACTGGGGGCTGCGTTATTGCACTGCAAAATTATTAAGAAAAGATGTAAGAGCCAAACGAAAGCGGCTAAAATATGGGGGCTTCAGGGGACAAGAAAACCCGCCTCACTTTTGCAAGCGGGCGGGTTGTGCAGGGTCAGTCTGCGGGTCGTTTGTCGCAAGTGTGCCGTTTGGCATTTACAAACCGCCTGTTTGCGGGTCGCAAACGGGCGGTTTGATGCCCGTAAACGGCCTGTTTGCAGAGGCCAAACGGCAGGATGCCGGGGCAAAGACTGCCCTGAGCAGGAGCAAAGCTATGTCGCTTCGCCCACCAAACCGCCCTTGCGCAAACTGCAGCAGGTGCGGCGCCCCCGCCGCACCATTTGCCTTTACAACATTCTGCCGGTCTGACAGGTCCGCAAACGGGTTGCACGGGGCTACGGGAGCGGCGTGAGGTCGTAATCAATCGGCCCGTCTTCGGGGCGGTGGATTACCACTAATGTCTGGTAAGTGTCGAACTCCTCGTCAACATCGTCATACTTCATGGGCAGTTTGTCAAGGTCAAAATAGCCGTCACCCTTGCCCCCGAAACCGTAGTTGGCGTGGACGCGCCCCTCACGGTCGTATCCGTCGAGTATGAACGAGTGGGAATAGTATCTGTCCTGCCCGTGTTTGTACGACGTACCGCCGTACAGCACCGGCCGTCCGGCGCTCAGCTCGCGGTAAACCACCTCTTTCCACTTCCTCTCGTCGTAGTTGGGGTTGTTCGGATAGTCGCGATAGCCGTAGTCTTTCACTATGTAGCCGAACTCGCGCGCCACTCCGTCGGCCGTCTCCTTGGGATATGTCAGGCTTACACCCACGCCATAGTTCATCTTTACAGCCTTTCCGCAGCGCGCCATGAGCAGGGCTACGGCCTCGCCCTCGCGCCTTTTGTAGCCGCCGCGGTAGTCGTTGCGCATACGTTTCCAGCCGATTCGGGTGCCGTCGGCCATGCGTTTCGGATAGCGGTAGTAGTTCATAATCTGCGCAAGCGACGTGGCCACGCAGCCAGTGCGGCAGTGTGTGCCGGCGGAGTCGGTGGGAGTCTGGTTGTAGAAAGGCTCCCCCTGGTCCCAGACGGTGCTCACGAAGTGCGGCACTTCGGGCCTGCATCCCTCGGGAATGGGCGACTGCCGTGCGCAGCCCGCCGTGTCTTTGGCGGAAAGGCAAAAAGAAACTGCTCCTTTTGCAGCTTCTCCGTGGCCCTGACCGGCCGCGTTGACTGACAAAAGGAGCAGATATAAAGGTATTATGAACGCCTTGTTCATGTCACATCATTTGGGTTTCATGGCGTTAGCAGCCACTGTTTGCGCTGCCGCAGGTTACTTCACCACAAACTTCTTGCCGTTCTGGATGTAGAGACCGGCCTTCGGAGCGCTCACCTTGCGGCCCATGAGGTCGTAAACGGGAGCGTTGGCCTTGTCGGCGGCAATCTTATTTATGCCGGAAGTGCCCCAAGTGAAGACGAGTTTGCCCGATGTGTAGTCTGTAGCTGTGCTTGTTGCATAGTCATAGCACAGCAAAGAGAGTGTGCCGCCGCTCTTGTCGCCCTTGAAATAAGAGCCTTCAGCACCGCCTTCGAGCCAGATGTAGTTATCGTCACCGTAGGTATAGTAGAAGTAACCGCCGTTATAGCCGGCTGTCTGCGAACCGTTGGCCACAGCAATGGAGTCGCCGTCATCGTAAACCTTTATCTTCACGTCGGCAGGTGAAGCGTTCGCTCCGTCGAAAGCCAAGACATAGTCATACCTTGTTGCGCCTGCGTACTTTGAAAGCGTCGTTGGTGCAGTGTGGTAAGCCTCGCCAGTACTGTCATTGGTGTATGTGAGCGTGCCATCCACTGTCCACTCCAACGTGCCTGGCAGGTCTTTTACAAGCGTCACCTCCGCTCCGGTATAGAAATAAGTGTATCCGCTGTACCAAGCGTTGAAGTTAGTGAACTTGATGTCGCCATTGTCGTCGATTGTTCCCACAACACTCTTGGTCACATCGGCCGAGTCAGCGAATGTGTACCAAGTGTAGTATGTCTGCGGAGCTATGGTTACGGTCTTCGCATCCGCATCTACAGTGGCCTCAAGGGTCTGGCCAAGTCCCAAAAGATTGACGATGCTCACCGTACCAGACTCGTTCTTGGTGATGGTCACACCGTGTCCGGTGCTTAATGCCGTCCATTGTCCGTATTCGGTAACACCCTCCCATCCCGAAACACTGGCTGTATAGGAACCAACCAGGTCGTCTGCCGAGCTGACGGCTGCGTTTGACACGAGGCAGCAAGCCGCTGCCAAAGCTGCTAAAGTAAATCTCTTTTTCATAAGCTGAATACTTTTAATATGTTAAACGTGTTTTCTCTTCTTGCAAGGCCGCTACCAGACTCCGTAGAAGTAGGCATTTATGGCAGAACCGTTGCTGAGGTCGCAGAAACCCCAGAAGTAAAGGTAGTTCCTGCTGCCCTCTTCAAAGTCTTTATTGTCGAATACGATGTAGCTCCACGCCCCCATATAGCCCGCAAGAGCCTTGATGCCTACGTCACAGCCGTCAATTGTCCACTCGTAAGTGTAGTCACCGTTCTCGTCTGTAGCGTAGATATAGTCGTAACCATTATTGCTGTGATACACCTGGTCGGCGTTCCATGCGAATTGGCCTGCGTATGTATTTATATCAGAGCCGTCGAAGTCTTCTGTAAGCGTAAATTCAAGGTCTGTACCCGACCCCATGAAGTTGTTAATGCGGAAGCGGTTCTCGTTCTTGTACTGGCATATATCCGAATACATGGCGGGTAGCGGAGAGGAAGCGTCGAAATAGAACTTCGCATCCTTGGCTATCACATTCCAAGGGTTGCCGTAGAAGACAGAACCCGTAAAGGCGGGCACGCCGGCGGCGTAGGGACTTACTTCGGCAGGGTCGATTGTGATTGTGAAGTCATAGGTTCTGAAGGTGTATAGCCCCGGATCTATCTTGACGACGAGGCCGGTCTGCAGCTCTCCCTTGGCGAATACCACCGAGTCGGGGATGCTTATGGCCGACGTATCGCACTCTACTGTCAGCCTGACTGTCTTGGTTACGGTGCTGTCAACACGGTTCAGCTTGATAACTATCGAGTCCGGCAGTTTGTCTTCAAACGAGTAGTCGGTGGCGTTGCCCTTGTCAAAGAACGCGCCTGCCGTTCCTGCGGGTACCGGCTCGCCCGGTTGGAAGTCGTCATCGCTGCCACAGGCGGTGAAAGCCAGTGCCGTTGCCGCCACAAACAGGCTGCGTGCAATGTTGGATATGTAGTGTCTCATAATGATAGCGTTTGGGTTGGTGTGTGATAATGCTCGGTTTGTGTTTGCCAAAGTGCCCGTTCAGGTGTGCCAAAGCGTATGTTTGCGTGTGCTAAAGTGCCTGTTCGGGTATGCTGAAGCGTATGTTTGTCATGCCATGACATCCGGCTCAATAGTCGGAAGTGTCCTCTACCACGCCCGACGGGTCGGGGTTGAGTATGGCAGAGGGGTTGTATGCGTTCTCGTATTCCGACAGATAGTAGTTGAGCCACGGCGCAACGTAGCCGGGAAGGGAGTTGAGACGGGTGTTCTTGTAGAAGTTTGTGCCCGCATAGTCGCGCGTTATGGCGAGTCCGAGCCGCTTGTAGTCGAAATAGACGAGCCCCTCGCCCCACAGTTCTATGCGCTTCTGCACCATCAGCGAGTCGGTGAACGAGTCCATGTCGGCAGCCTGACAGGTGTAGGTCGTAAGGGCGCCGCTCTCATCCGCCGTGTAGCGGTACGTGTTGACGAAACTTTCAAGCTCCGCTATGCCGGATGCCAGTCCCTGGATATGGGCTTTGGCCTCGGCGGCGATGAAGTACATCTCCTCAACCCGTATCAAGGGTATGTCGCAGATGTGGCCTGTGTAGTAGTCATCGGTGCTTCCGCCGCCGGTATGGAACTTCAGGCCGACGTAGGGAGGCAGCTCTTTCCACTTGTCTCCAGTTATTAGCGTGCTGTATTTGGCCGGCACTTCGGTCTTGTTCGTATCGGCAGGAGCCACCCACGAGGTCTTTCGCCAGTCGCAGTCGGGTATTTTGTCGAACAGAGCCTTGCCTATGCAGCGGTAGGTGCCGTAGTTGCCGAGGGTATATTCGCCCTCGTTGTTGAGCGTACCCATCCATGAGTAGTAGTAATAGCCCGACAGCTGCTCCTTCGTACCTATCTTTGCCATCCATATCCATGCCTGGTTGGCGGTGTTGAAGCCCGTGGTCTTGTCGTACCACTGCTCCTTTGTCACGGGCGAATAGCCGCTTGCGATTACCTCCTGCGCATAGTTGAGGGCCTTTTCGTAGCACTCTGCGGCCGAAGAGACGCCCAGTGCGGCGTAGCCGTCCTCGTCGTTTTCATGCGCCAACTGTGCGGTCAGGTCGTCAGGAGACTTGTCAAAGCGGGTGGCAAGCTCCAGCCAGAAGCGCGCCTTCAGTGCCTTTGCCACACTTGCATCGGGGCGTTCCTTGCCGGGACGGGCGTAGTTCTTGAGATAATCCTCGGCCTTGTTAAGGTCAGAGAGTATGAACCTGTACATTGTATAGAACGGTGCGCGGGGGTTATGCTTCGACTCTTCAAGCCCGGTCGTCTCGGTTACGATGGGAACTGTAAGCCCCCACACCTTTGAAGCCTTGGCGTCAAGGTCGGCAAAGCCCGTGCGCTTGAACTCATACAGGCGTGCCATGTCGAAATAGGCCAGTGCCCTGAACGCATAACCGATGCCCGCATAGACCATGGAGCTGTCTGCAGCGTTCCCGTCCGTATCAGTTGCGCCGTCAAACGTGTCACATGCCTTGATTATATTGTTGGCATTGTGGACGATTTGGGCATAGTAGAAGTAGCCCTCGTTGTTGTATCTGAGGTCTATCCCCTCCTCATACACCGTGAAATAGTCGTAGTTTCCCTTCGTAAACGTTACAGGGAAGTCCTCTATCATAACGTCGCGCATGACCATCTGGCAGGGATAGCCCCAGTCGTTGGCACCGCCGCTGGACCCGTAGGTGTCGTAGGCCACCATAAACGACACGAGTCCGTTGAGCAAAGCCTCCTGTGCGTTTGACGACTGCTTTATCTGGTCGCCGGAAGCGTAGTCTGTAGGCTGCACTTCCTCTATACAACTGTAGTTGAAAAGCGCTGCCGACGAAACCGACAGCCATATCATAGCCTTCCTGAATATACTGTTCATAGCGTTTGTCCTCTTGGTTTTTGGGTTAGAACTGCAGTGTTATGCCTCCGGAAACGGTGCGCACGAAAGAGTATTGTTCCGTGGCCGGAACGCCTGTATAGCTCGTCCTCGGGTCGAGACCCTTGCGTTTCGTCCACAGATACACGTTGTCTGCTGCGACATACACGCGCACTTTCGTTATCCCGGCGGCTGTTGTCCATGCCTTGGGCAGCGTGTAGCCGAGGTTAATGCTCTGCAGACTGAGGTAACTGCCGCTGATAAGGAACCTGTCTGACGTGGCGTTGGCGTATGTGTCGTTGTATTGCCAGCGCGGGATGTTGCTTCCCTTGTTGGTTTCCGACCATGCGCTGAGCACATCCTTGTGGAATCCCTGCCCCAAGGTGCTTGTCGAAGGCGAGGCCATGAGCGTCTGGTAGTTGCTGTCATAGACCTTTCCGCCGAGAGCGTAGGTGAAATTGACGGCGAAGTCGAAGCCTTTGTACTGCAGACTCGTGCCGAAGCCGCCGTAGAGGTCGGGCTGGGGCGAGCCGCAGGCGTAGTAGTCGGCCGAATTGTAGTCGCCTGTGGGTGTAAGGCTGCCGTCTTCGTTGGTCATGTACCACGTTGACTCGCCGTTAGCGCCAACTCCGGCATACTTTTTCAGCCTCCACGTGTATATCGGAAGCCCCTCTCCGTAGAACTGGGAGGTCGATACGTAGCCCGGATGTCCGTCAAGTGTGTTGTTTTTGTTGTCCTTATAGAGATAGGTAATCTCGTTCTTGTAGTGCGTGGCGTTGAGGTTCACGCTCCAGAGCAGGTCGTTTGTGTGTATCGGGTCGAACGTCAGGTCAAGCTCGATGCCCTTGTTTTCCATGTCGCCCACGTTGTCCCAGTAGCCGGCATAGCCGTCTGACAGCGGTACATTGACGAAATTGAGCATGTCAGTGGTCTTGCGGTAGAAGTATTCCACGCTTCCGCGCAGTCTGCTCTTCAGCATTTCAAAGTCGAAACCCACGTTTACGTTGGTGTTAGTCTCCCACGTGATGTTCTTGTTGCCTATGTTATAGACCGTAAGTCCAAGCTCTTTGTTGGAGTTGGTTATTGTGTAGGTGTCCATATAGCGGAAGTTGCCAATGTCATCGTTGCCCTGCTGGCCGAACGAACCTTTCAGTTTGAGCATGTCAAGCCATCCCTTTGTGCCTTCCATCCACTTCTCCTTGGTGATTATCCATGCTCCGCCGAACGAGAAGAAGTTGCCCCAGCGGTGTGAAGGGTCGAACCGTGACGATGCGTCGCGGCGGAACGACGCCTGGCCGAAGTACTTGCCGTCGTAGTCGTACATTCCACGGAAGAAGAAGCCTTCGGTATTGTAGTTGGACTGGGACGATGACGAGTTTTCCTCCTCGATTGCTCCGCTCAGTTCGTGGTTTCCGAAGTACGAAAACATGTTCTTGTGCGATGCATACAGGCCTTCGTCTGTCTGCCGGTAGTTCTCATGGCCGAGCAGAAGCGTCATGTTGTGGTTGCCGAACGAGCGCACGTAGTTGAGCAGCTGCTGGAAGTTCACAGTGTAGTAGCGGTAGTGGCGCTTGGTTATGCCGCCTGTGGGGTATGTGCTAAGCCCCCATCCGTAGAACGGCTGGCTGGTTTGCGTGTTGCGGTATTCGTAGTTGCTCACCGTGCCGTTCACGGTCAGCTTCAGTCCCTTGACCACTTGCGGCGTTATGTCGGCAAATCCGGTCAGGTAGATGGAGTTGCTGACGTTGCTGTTTGTCTGCAACTGGTCGTCTTTCAGGGGGTTCTGCATGGAGAGGACGGGGCGTATGAGGCCGGCAAAGCTGCCGTCTCCGTAGTCATACATCCTGCCGTTCTGGTCACTTATGATGTTTCCGTTGCCGTCACGCATATATACTGGGTATATAGGTGCTATCCTATTAATAATGTAGAACGTGCTTGTTCCGCTCGAAGTGCCGGCATAGTCGGTGTTGGAGTGCACGTAGTTGAGGTTGCCTCCTATCTTCAGCCAGTCCTTGGCCTGGTATGTTGACTTCAACCGTGCGGTATAGCGCTTGTAGGCGGAGCCGTAGGCTATGCCGGGGTCGTCGAGATAGCCGAGCGAGGCATACACCTGTGCTGCGTCGTTGCCGCCGTTTATGTTTATGTTGTACTCCTGCCGCAGTGTGTTGCGGTAGGCTTCCTTCACCCAGTCGTCGGGTATCACGGTGTATTCCTCCCTGTTGCCGCCGGCATCGGTTACGGTTATCTTCTTGCCGAGCGTGGCGTGCGGGTTCAGCCTGCCGTTTGTACCGATGAGATATTCGTTTGCCGGCACCTCGTAGCACAGATAGCCGAGTCCGCCATCGGCGACTGCGCCTGTCATCTGCTCGTTTGCCGAGGCGTGAGCCTTGGCTGCCGTCATGTGTTGCGAGTTTATATTGTAGTTATACAGTGCCTTGTAGAACTGTTCGTAGTACTGTCCGGGGTTGCTGATCACGTCGTAGGTCTGCGAAGCGCGGCTGTTGCTGCCCCATTTCGCGTCCACTGTTATCACGGTGTTGCCCTTCTGCGGGTTCTTTGTCGTTATGAGAATCACTCCGTTTGCGCCGCGTGCGCCGTACATGGCGTTGCTTGCGGCATCCTTGAGCACCGTCATCGAGGCCACGTCGGCAGGGTTTATGTCGCTCCACGAGCCGTAGTACGGTGAGCCGTCAACCACTATCAGCGGCTCGGTGCCGGCGTTGATGGAACTGATGCCGCGCACGAGAATCGTAGGTGTGGCAGTAGGGTCGCCTGAGGTCTTTATCATCTGCACTCCGGCCACCTGTCCTTCCAGCGCATCGACCACCGTAGTAACCTGTCTGTTTGAGATTTTGTCGGTATTCACCACTCCTGCCGAGCCTGTGAACGACGATTTCTTCTGCTGGCCGTAGGCCACGACGATCACTTCGTCCAGCTGCTGGTGTCTGGACTGCATCTTTATCTCCATCTTGTGGCCGCCTTTCACTGTCAGCGGGTCCATTCCGAGGTAGTTTATCTCCAATTCCGTGCCGCTCTTCACGTTTGCGGGCATCGTGAAGCGGCCGTCTATGTCGGTAACGGTACCTGTTTTTGCCCCTTTCACTTTCACCTGTGCGCCGATAACCGGCTCGCCGGTTTCGTCAACGACGCGTCCGCCCACCGTGCCGGTGCCCTGCGCCATCATTTGACATGACACCGCCACCAGCAGAGAGGCTAAAAACACCTTTGTTCTCATATATTATCCCGTTATTAGTTGTTGTCTTCCACTCGTCGCGCCGCCCTTCCGGGCACGTCAGGCGTGCAGTTTTTGCAGCTGTTCGCGGAGTGCAGAAATATGACTCTACCGTGCATGAAGATAAAGTCCTATCAGTTGCAAAGGTAGAACAAAGGGAATTAATATCCAAACAATATGGAAACAAAATCTAAAAACAGGTGTCAAAACGTTATTTTTATAGACCGACGGGGCGTTAACCGTACATAAAGCAACCCCAGACCCGCCGTTTGGCTTCATATTGTCACGGTTTTGCACAATAAACGAGCAATAAGACACGCCCGAAACCGGCACTTTCTCAAGGCAGTTGCACGGCTTTGCAAGTCTTTGGGGGACAGCCGGTTCCAAAACCTGCCGGGGTTGCGCATCGCAAACGTGCCATTTACGACCCGCAAACACGGCATTTAGCGCCCGCAAACGGCACAGCTGTCCGTCGCAAACGGGCGGTTTACGATGCAAGAACTGCACAGTAGCGGATTGTGATTGCCGCTATACCAGTGTCAACGTGTAGAGATAGACCACTGCGGCGGGGAATGCAAGCAGCGAAGAGTCAAACCTGTCGAGCATACCCCCATGCCCCGGCAGTATGTTTCCGCTGTCCTTTATGCCGAGAGTGCGCTTGAAAAGGCTTTCAACCAGATCGCCCCACGTGCCGAACACGACCACTACAAGCCCGAGACCCAGCCATTGGGCAAGGCCAAGTTGCAGGTCGTTGACACCGTAAGCGTCGGCCAAGTACCAAACAAGAGCCGAGACAGCCATCACAAAGACAGCGCCGCCGACCGAGCCTTCCCAGCTTTTGCCCGGACTGACGCGCGGAAAGAGCTTGTGACGGCCCAAGAGAGAGCCGCAACAGTAGGCGCCTGTGTCGTTTGTCCACAGGAACACGAACACGCTAAGCGGCATGAGACTGGTGAAAACCACACCTTCGGGGGTGGCCCGGAAGGCGAGAACGCTCACCATAGAGAACGGCAGGGCGATGTAAAGCTGGCTCATCATGGTGTAAGCCCACGTCTGTATCGGGTCGGGATTCTTGGCGTAAAGCTCCGCAACAAGCAGGTATATAAGCGTCACGAGGTAGGGTATGAACACGGTAGAGGGTGTCTGGCCGCTCGTAAAGCCCGTGATGGCGAAGAACAGATACACGCCCGCCACGGTGCAGATGAACCGGTTGGTGTCCACACCGTCACGCTTGTTGACCAGTCCGGTGAACTCCCACACGGTGAGACCGGTGGCTACGGCAAAGAGAAACGCCATGGCCACGGGGTTCAAAAAGCACACAACGATAGCCGCAACGAACAATATGCCTGTCACGGCACGCACTGCCATATTCTTCATTTAGTCCTTTTCCTTTTCGTCAACACTCGCTTCGCCGCCGCCACAGGCCGGTTCTTTGGCCCCTGCGGCCGTCTCAGTACTGTCAGGAGCAGAGTCTGTGGTACCAGCAGCAGAGTCTGTGGTACCAGCAGCAGAGTCTGTGTCCCCAGAAGCCTCCTTTTTCGCAGCTTCGGCAGCCGCCTTGGCCTCCAGCTCCCGCCCTCTGCGCTCGGCCATGGCCTCGGCTTCGGCCTTTTGCTGCGCCTCCAGCAACTCCTCGGAGCGGCTTGCCCACGGGCGTTTGCCGAAGATAGCCTCCACATCCTCGGCAAATATCACCTCTCTCTCCACGAGTAACTGTGCCAAACGGGCGTGTCCCTCCTTGTGTTCGCTAAGGATTTCCTTGGCGCGGGCGTACTGTTCGTTGATGATTTTCAGCACTTCGTCGTCCATAACCTTTGCGGTCGTTTCCGAATAAGGCCGCTGAAACGTGTACTCATTGTTGTTGTAATAGCAGATGTTCGGCAGCTTTTCGCCCATTCCGGCAAAGGCTATCATGCCGTAAGCGCTCTTTGTGACGCGCTCAAGGTCGTTCATGGCTCCGGTAGATACCGCCCCTATGAACAGTTCCTCGGCCGCCCGTCCGCCCAAAGTGGCGCACATTTCGTCGAGCATCTCCTCCTTTGTGGTTATGGCACGCTCCTCCGGCAGATACCAGGCGGCTCCCAGCGAGCGTCCGCGCGGCACTATGCTCACCTTGACCAGCGGGTTTGCGTGTTCCGTAAACCACGATATTGTGGCGTGACCGGCCTCGTGGATGGCGATGGAGCGCTTCTCCGCACCGGTCATTATCTTGGTTTTCTTCTCCAGACCGCCGATTATCCTGTCAACAGCGTCCAGGAAATCCTGCTTGCCCACGGCCTTGCTGTTGTGCCGGGCGGCGATTAGCGCAGCCTCGTTGCACACATTGGCTATGTCAGCGCCCGAGAAACCGGGCGTTTGCCGTGCCAGGAAGTCTATATCTACGGTCTTGTCGGTCTTCACGGGGCGCAGATGCACCTTGAAAACGTCCTTCCTTTCGTTCAAATCCGGCAGATCCACGTATATCTGGCGGTCGAATCGGCCGGCGCGAAGCAGTGCCGAGTCGAGCATGTCCGCACGGTTGGTGGCCGCAAGGATGATGACTCCGCTGTTTGTCCCGAAGCCATCCATCTCGGTAAGCAGCGCGTTGAGGGTGTTCTCGCGCTCGTCGTTGCCTCCCATTGCCGGGTTTTTGCTGCGCGCGCGCCCCACTGCGTCTATCTCATCGATGAAGATAATGCAGGGAGCTTTCTCTTTGGCCTGCCTGAACAGGTCTCTCACGCGGCTGGCTCCCACACCTACGAACATTTCCACGAAGTCTGAGCCGCTCATAGAGAAGAACGGCACCCCGGCTTCGCCCGCCACAGCCTTGGCAAGCAGGGTCTTTCCTGTGCCGGGAGGGCCTACGAGGAGCGCCCCCTTGGGTATTTTGCCGCCCAAATCGGTGTATTTGGCCGGGCTTTTAAGGAAGTCCACGATCTCCTGAACCTCCTGTTTCGCCCCTGCCTGGCCGGCTACGTCCTTGAAAGTGACGCTTATTTCACCGCCCTTCTCGTACATTTTGGCCTTGCTCTTGCCCACATTGAACACGCCGCCGCCCGCTCCGCCGGCGCCGCCTCCCATCCTTCGCATGAAGAATATCCATATTGCCACGAGGAAAACGATGGGGAGGAAGTTGAAAAGTATCATGTTGAACATGTCGTTCTCCTTGCGGTTCTCATAGCTGTAGTCGCCTTTGAACGCGCCGTCCTGCCGCATCTGGCTGATGAACTGCTCCACTTGGTCAACCGAACCGAACTCCACTTCTACGGAAGGGGTCTGCCCGGTCTTGTCGACGCCCTGCTTGAACACCTCGCGGATGTGCTCCGGCTTGACGTACATCCACAGTTTGTTGGTCTCTTTGTTCACCACAATCTTCGAGGCGTAGCCTTTCTGCACCATAACCTTGAACTGGGAGTATGATGTCTCGGTGGTTACGCTCGACGAACTGGAGCCGCTGCCGAAGTAAAGGGCCACGAGGGTTATGATGACGAACATGTATATCCAGCTCATGTTGAACTTCGGCATGTTCATCCTGGGGTTTTGGTCATTCTTGTTCATAACGTTTCTTAGTCTAAGTCGGGTACTCTCACCAGGGAGGCGTCCTCCCACAGGTGCTCAAGGTCATAGTATTCGCGCGCGTCGGGCAGGAATATGTGCACCAGCACGTCGCTGTAGTCCATTGCGACCCACTGTGCGTTGTCCAGTCCCGCCACCTTTGCCGGCTTTTCTCCCGTCTCCCGCCTCACCAAGTCGCCCACCGACTCGGTTATGGCCTCCACCTGCGAGGGCGAAGAGCCTTGGCAGATGACGAAATACCGGCAGATGGCGCCGTCTATGCCGTCCATGTCGGCTATGACTATGTTGTTTCCTTTCTTTTCCTGTATTCCTTTTGTGATTGATTCTACCAGCTGTTGTGTCTGTTCCATCTGTTGCTTTTGTGTAAGTGAAAACGTTGCTGTCCGCAGTCCTGCCCCCGTTAGCGCCAGCCGCCGCAACGGCTGTCACAAGAAGACCTTACGGCCGGGGAAACGCGCCCGGACACAACTGTGCAAAGGTAATGCAAATGGGTATAACGGCAAAGAAATTTGTGAAATATTAGGATTTTCACGACTGCAACCTGCCGACTTGACGGGCGCACAGGCCGCACCGGCAATGTGTCAGGCCGAGCTTTACGCCGCCCGCCCCCTGCCCCAGCCTCCGCAACTGTACCGTTTACGACCGGCAAACCGCCGGTTTGCGATGCACAAACGGGCGGGTTACGGGGCGCAAACCGCCGGTTTATGGACTGCGGCTGCACTGCTTGCGGCCTCCGCCGCTGACTTCACGTGCCGAAAAAAGCGAGTTTTATGCGCCCGAAGGTGTAATAAACCGCAGGAAAGTGCGTTATATTACACGTGTTGAGAAAGCGTATATACATCACACTGCTGCTTTTGGCCGCCGCGACCGCACGGGTCACGGCGCAATACGACCCGGTGTTTTCCCACTACTGGGCCGTCGAGCCGTCGTACAACCCGGCCGCAGTGGGCAAGGAGGCCAAGATAAACGTGGCAGGCGCCTATGCCATGACCCTCACGGGCTTTGAAAACAATCCGCGGACGATGTATTTCGGAGGCGACTTGCCTTTCGTTTTCCTGAAAAACTACCACGGTGCGGGGGCGCAATTCACCAACGACGAGATAGGACTGTTCGCCCACAAGAAGTTCGCCCTGCAATATGCCTACAAGCACCGGCTGCTTGGCGGAACGATAAGCGCAGGCCTGCAGGTAGGTTTCCTTAGCGAGAGCTTCGACGGATCGAAGGTTGACACCGAGACACCAGGCGACCCGGCCTTCCCAACGGCAGAGGTCAGCGGCACGGGAATTGACCTTGGCGCAGGATTATACTACACCCGCCGCAACTGGTATGCAGGACTTTCGGCCCAGCACCTGAACTCCCCCAACATCGAAATAGGCGAGACACAGGCATTCAAGATAGACCCCACATATTATTTGACGGGCGGATACAATATAAAACTAAGAAATCCGTTTCTTACAATACACCCCTCAATGCTCGCCAGGACCGACGGCACGGCATACAGGGTGGACGTTTCCGCACGCGTCAAGTACACCAACGACAAAAAGATGATGTACGCAGGCGCGGGCTACAGCCCTACAAACTCGGCAACAGTGATGGTCGGCGGCAATTTCCACGGCATCTGCATAGGCTACAGCTACGAGATCTACACCTCGGCCGTCAGCTTCGGAAACGGAAGCCACGAGCTTTTCATCGGCTACCAGACCGACATGAACCTCGCAAAGAAAGGAAGAAACAAACATAAGAGCGTGAGATTTCTCTGAACAACGGCCGCCTGCGGCTATATATAAAGAGGTGTAACACTCACGGAAAGCACAATATGAAAATGAAGAACATGACACCGACAGCCTGTATGTTGTCGCTTACACTGCTTCTGGCAGCCTGTTTCGGAGGCCAGACGTCCACCTCGTCGGGCGGAGAAGTGACAGGTACGGGCGGCAAGACTTTCGCCGAGCCTACGCCATACGGCATGACCCTCATAAAACGCGGCCACCTGCGCATGGGACTCGCCGGACAAGACTCGCTGTGGGGACGCCAGACATCCTCAAAGGACATCTCCGTGGAAGGATTCTGGATGGACGAGACCGAAATAACCAACTCCCAGTACCGCCAGTTCGTCAACTACGTGCGCGACTCCATCATCCGCGAGAGGCTGGCAGACCCCGCTTACGGCGGCGACGAGACCTACAAGATAGAAGAAGACAAGAACGGCGACCCCGTAACCCCGCACCTCAACTGGAAGAAACCCCTGCCCCGCAAGCCGAACGAGGACGAGCTGAGAGCCATAGAGAGCGTATATACGACCAATCCGGTGACGGGTGAGAAGATGCTGGACGCACGCCAGATGAACTATCGCTACGAGATATACGACTACGCCGAGGCAGCCCTGCGCAAATACCGCACCGATCCCGAAGAGCGAAACCTCAACACTGACATCGCAACCGACCCGAACCAGCAGGTCTGGATATCCAAAGACACCGCCTATATCGACGACGAAGGACGCATAGTGCGCCAGACTATCAACCGCCAACGCACCGGTCCGTGGGACTTTCTCAACACCTATATAGTGAATATCTACCCGGACACGACCTGCTGGGTGAACGATTTTCCCAATGCGGACAACGAACGCTACATGCGACTGTACTTCAGCAATCCTGCATACAACGACTATCCGGTCGTAGGCGTCACCTGGGAACAGGCCAACGCATTCTGTGCCTGGCGCACAAGCTACCTGTTGCGGGGCTTGGGCCCGGCAGCCAGATTCGTCCAACGCTACCGTTTGCCCACCGAAGCCGAGTGGGAATACGCCGCAAGGGGCAAGAACCAGAACGAATTCCCGTGGGAACAGACCGACGCAGTGAGCGGTAACGGATGCTTCTTCGCCAACTTCAAGCCCGACAACGGCAACTACACGAAAGACGGCAACCTCATTACGAGCAAGACCGGCATCTATCAGGCCAACAGCAACGGACTCTACGACATGGCGGGCAACGTCGCCGAGTGGACAAGCACCGTGTTTACCGAAGCAGGTGTGGACGCCATGAACGACATAAACCCGGAACTGAAGTACAACGCGGCAAAGGAAGACCCCTATCGCCTGAAGAAGAAAAGCGTGAGGGGCGGTTCGTGGAAAGACCCAGAGTCATATATCCGCTCCGCATGGCGTTCCTACGAGTACCAGAACCAGCCCCGCTCCTACATAGGGTTCAGATGCGTGCGCAGTCTGGCCAACACAACAAGTGACAAATACAAGAAAACGAAGAAGAAATGACAGAGTACAGCAAATACAACGTTATATACCGTCTGCAAAAGTGGCTCGACAGCGTGCCCGGACAGACCTTTTTGAACTACGCATACAGCTGGGGCGCGTCCATTGTGATACTCGGTACGCTGTGCAAACTCACCCACTTGCCGGGCGCAAACTTCTGGTTGTATCTCGGAATGGGTACAGAGGTGGTCGTTTTCTTCATCTCCGCGTTCGACAGACCGTTCGACAAGACAGCCGACGGCAAGGACTTGCCCACTCATGTGACCGACGAACACCCCGAAACCGGTGCTGACAGCGATGGCGCAGCGGCCACTTCAGGCGCACAGGTCGGCGGCGTGGCCGGAGGAGGCACTATTATAATAGGTGGAGGAAGCGGCATTCCGCAAGGCAACGGCAGTGTTTCGCATGACACAGGCGGCATTCCGCAAGGCGCAAGTGCCCAACACTGCGGACAGACAGCCGGGGCAGGAAGCGAAACGCCGGCACAGGCGGCAGCCACGGCAATGCCCGGCGCATCTATGGCGTGGATCCAGCAGCAGCAAGAGGTGTCGCCGGAGATGGAAGAGGCCACCAGCAGCTATGTAGATGAACTGAAAAAGCTCACCGAAACGCTGGCCAAGGTGTCGGAACAGAGCCAGCGGCTCACAAGAGACTCGGAAGAAATGGAGAACCTCAACCGCACTCTCACCGGCATCTGCAAGGTTTACGAGATGCAACTCAAGGGCGCAAGCGCACAGATAGGCACCATAGACCAGATAAACGAGCAGTCGCGCCGCATGGCAGAGCAGATTGCGGAGCTTAACAAGATATACGCCCGCATGATAGAGGCCATGACAGTGAACATGAAGGGTGCGGCCACACTCGGCAACGAGCCGGCTTAGCCGCCGAAAGGCAAAACCAAAGGTTCTGAAAGCAACAATCCAAAGACTCTGAAATGGCTATTAAGAAAAGACCGGTGTCGCCTCGGCAGAAGATGATCAACCTGATGTATGTCGTGTTGATGGCGATGCTTGCGCTGAACGTATCGACTGAGGTGCTCAATGGCTTCTCCTTAGTGGAGGAAAGCCTTAGCCGCACCACCGAAAACTCGGCGAAAGAGAACCAGGTCATATACGATAACTTCACGGAACAGCTCAAGTCAAACCCCGCAAAGGTAAAGGCGTGGTTCGACAAGGCACAGCAGGTGAAGCGCATGAGCGACTCTCTCTACCGCTTTGCCGGCGAGTTGAAGCTCGCAATCGTCAGGGAAGCTGACGGAGAAGACGGCGATGTGAAGAACATCAAGTCGAAAGAAGACCTTGAAGCGGCCAGTCAGGTGATGCTGGCGCCGGGCCGGGGCAAGGGAAAGCAGCTGTTTGACGCCATCAACTCGTTCCGCCGGCGCATACTGACCATGGTTTCCGACCCCACACAGAAGGCACTTATCAGCAGCAACCTGTCAACCGAGCTGCCTAAAGGGGCAAAGGCAATGGGCAAAAACTGGCAGGAATACATGTTCGAAAACATGCCTGTCGCTGCGGCAGTGACGCTTTTGTCCAAGCTGCAGAGTGACGTGCGCTATGCCGAAGGCGAGGTTTTGCACACGCTTGTGGCCAACATAGACATGAAGGACATTAGGGTTAACTCGCTCAATGCGTTCGTTATTCCCAACTCACAGACCATTGTGCGCGGCGACAAGTTTGCGGCTCGCATCGTCATGGCGGCCATCGACACCACGCAGGTGCCCGACATATATATAGGCAACCGCAAGGTCAGTCTGCACAACGGCCTGTACGAGACAGTCTGCGGGCGCACCGGCGACTTCACACTCGGCGGCTACATAGAAATGGTCAACGGGAGCGGTGAGCGCATACGCCGTGACTTCTCGCAGAAATACACTGTTGTAGATCCCAGTGCGACGGTTTCGGCCGACCTGATGAACATGCTTTACGCCGGATACAGCAACCCCATAAGCATAAGTGTGCCGGGCGTGCCGCTCAACAAGGTGCAAGCCACCATGACAGGCGGCACTTTGCAGCCCACAGGCCCTGGCCGCTACGTGGCCAGACCGGCGGCTGTCGGCAAGGATGTCACCATTACAGTGACCTCAACCAATACCGGGCGTGCCCAGCAGATGGGGCAATTCACGTTCCGTGTGCGCAAGCTGCCCGACCCGACACCCTACATAGCCATGAAAGACGAGCAGGGCAACCCAACCAGATACAAGGGCGGCGCACTGGCAAAGGCCAGTCTGATGGCGGCAAACGGCATCGGGGCGGCCATAGACGACGGCATTCTCGACATAGGGTTCCGCGTTCAGGGCTTCGAGACGGTGTTCTTCGACAACATGGGCAACGCTGTGCCGATGGTAAGCAACGGGGATGCGTTCTCGGCGCGCCAGAAAGAGACCTTCAGAAAGCTGTCACGCAACCGCAGGTTCTACATTTCGCACATAACAGCGGTGGGTCCCGACGGCATACAGCGCAAGCTCAACACCTCGATGGAGGTGATTGTGAAGTAGGCAAGCCTACGTTTTGAAGTGAAACAGCAACGGCTGTGGAACGGACGCCCCACGGCCGTGAGGCAAGAAAGCAACAAGAAACAATGACAAACATACGATATATGAAAAGACTTCTGTCAGTATTCATCATACTACTCGCAGCCTTGACGGCAGCAGCGCAGCCCAAGGCACGCCGCAACGCCGCCGCCCGCAGCGGCCAACAGGCCGGCGGCGCATCGCAACAGATGACCCAGCGCGCACGACTGATGTTCCCGACGGCCATAGACATGCCGGAAGACGTGGTGTGGAGGCGCGACATATACCGCGAGGTTGACCTTATGCAGCCGTCAAACGCCGGGTTGTACTATCCGGTGGAGCCTGTGGGCAAGGAGATGAACCTGTTTACGTACATCTTCAAGCTGGCCTTGAACAACTACATCCCCGTTTACGAGTACCGTCTCGACGGCAACGAGGTGTTCAACGACTCGTCGAAGGTGAAGATAAAGACCATTCTCGACAACTTCCACATCTTCTACGAGACGCAGGACGGCAAGCTGCGCGTGGACAACAGCGACATACCGTCGGCAGAGGTGAAGGCCTACTACCTCAAGGAGTGCGCCTACTACAACCAGGCCAACTCCACGTTCAGCCGCAAGGTGCTTGCCTTGTGCCCGGTGATGCTCCGCGACGACGATTTCGGCGGAGAAGCGTCCAAATACCCGCTGTTCTGGGTCAAGTACAGCGACCTTGAGCCATACCTGAGCCGCCAGACCGTGATGACGAGCGACCTGAACAACGCCGCCACCATGAGCCTTGACGACTATTTCACGCTCAACGAATACTCCGGAAAGATATACAAGACCACCAATATGCTTGGCCGCACGCTCGCCCAATACTGCACTACCGACTCGGCAATGGCCAAGGAGCAGAAGCGGATAGAGCAGGAACTGGCCGCATTCGAGAGGAATATCTTCGGCAACCAGGCGCGCAAGGACTCCCTCGACAGCATTGCCCGACTCGATCCCAAGGCTGCAAAGGCCGCAACCAAGGCAGCCCGCAAGGCCAACCGGCGCAGCGGCAGCTCGGAAATCAAGCGCAGCGGCGGCGGAAGCAAGTCGTCAGGCTCGTCGGCAGCACGGGTCACGGTGCGCCGCCAGCGCCATTGACCCCGCCAGACACGGCTCTTTCTGCGCCAGACACGGCACTTCAACCATTCAGGCAAAACACTTTTAACACATAAAGACTATGAAGAAAATTTTTACCTCTATTGCTTTTGCGGCAGCACTGTTCGCCGCAATGCCCTCACAGGCACAGATCAAGTTCGGTCTCAAGGGCGGTTACAACATCACCGACATGAGTATCAGCTCGGATGTCGTCAAGAAGTCAAACCAGACAGGCTTCTTCGTTGGCCCCACAGCCAAATTCACCCTTC
>CAVAPI010000022.1:0-27901 GCA_963590445.1 Lachnospiraceae bacterium
TTGCAAATTGTAAGTTTTTCAAATGTCATTTTTCGTTTTGACACACCCTCTTTTTAGGGTTGCGCCAAAGTAAATATTGCCGTTGAATAAATGTGCTTAAAGAGTTTTAGCGTACATCAATAAAATGCCCCTTCTACAGATGGCACAGATGAACACGAATCTTTTTCTTCTTGAACACGGATAAACGGGATTAAACGGATATTACTCTGAACATTACTAAAGGGAAATCGGGCAGGAGGGAACCTAAATGGTTTTTCTCCTGCCCGTTTTTTACGTTTGGCGCACCGTAAGTGGATGCGCGGTCTGAGCGGATGCGTCACTTCTTCAGACGAAGCCCCGACTTTTCTGCCGGCGGATGCGTCACTTTTGTTCCGCTTCTTCTGCTTGCTTTGCAGCTTCTTCCGCTTTCTTTGTCGCCGCAGCCTTGCGTGCCGTAGTAGCCTTGGCGGCGTTGCTCTCCTTTTCCATCTTGGCCTTCAGACGGTTTTCAGCCGTCTGCATCTTCTCAAGTTTGGCTTTCAGACGCAGAATTTCCTTGTCCTTCATCTCAATCTCGTCGCCCTGATTCTTGATTGTGGTGAGAAGAGCGCTCAGTTCCTCGTTGTCTATGTCG
Organism: Lachnospiraceae bacterium; assembly: GCA_963590445.1. Classification (GTDB taxonomy): domain Bacteria; phylum Bacteroidota; class Bacteroidia; order Bacteroidales; family Bacteroidaceae; genus Prevotella. The sequence continues at coordinate 614 of CAVAPI010000022.1, forward strand.
TCCGGATACAGGCTATTCACCCGGCTGATGAAGTCGCCAAGGATGTTCATGTAGTTGGTGAAGGCGTCAAACGGGTTGCTGTATATGCCACGGTCAAGCCCTACGTTGGACGATTTGGTGGTCATGAAGCGGAAGTTGTTGCTTGCCTGCAGATAGTCCCAGTCCTGACAGATGCGCGGATCGTTGGCTATGCGCACACGGTCGGCCACATTGTAGAGCTTGTTGAACGCTTCGCGCTGCATGGCATTGCCCAGCCAGCAGCTTACGTCGCGCTCTTCGTCCACCCACGACAGTGTGTCGGGCACGTAAAGAGCACTGACGCTCTTGTTTGTCTTGATGACTTCCGAAGGTGTGGAGAAAGTGATGTCCTTTGCCTTTGCACAGGCCGGCAACGCTTTCATGAACTCCAGAATGTTGGAGGACAGCGGTTGGGCTATGCCGAGTGCGGAGAGTTCCATGAAGATATTGATGACTTTCTCCTCTTCGGGCAGCGATGCAATGCGGTTGATGTAGGTGTCGGCGAAGAGAGGATAACCACTCCACTGGCTGTTGTTGAAGCGGAGAGACACGTCGTCGCTCAACTCTATGTCGCGCAACAACAGCTTCAGGTTGGGCGCCTGGCAGCAGTTGTAGACGTAGTGGGGCGACTTCCATCCCAAAACGTGCTTTGCACCCTCGGTCAGCATGCCCTTGAACCCCATGGCAGCAGCCTGACGGCCGATGTCATCGCTGTAGATAAGCGACGAGTTGCGCAGCACTGTCGGCTTCTTCCCGAAGTATTCGGCTATCTTGACGGCCTGTTTTTTCACGTCAGCGGCAAACGTTTCCTCATTTGCAAGCGATGACAATCCGTGTGAATACGGTTCGGCGAGAAACTCCACGCAACCGGTTTCGTTCAGCTCCTGCAGCTTTTCGAGCACCTGCGGAGCGTGCATCTCCAGCTGTTCTATGCCCACTCCTGACAGAGAGAACGCCACTTTGAAGTATTTGTCGCTGTCCTTTATCATCTCCAGCAGCGCATTCAGCGTAGGCATGTACGAGCGTTCCGCTATGTCGTTGATGCTCCGCTCGTTCTCATAGTCGTCATAATAGTAGTGGTCGGTGCCGATGTCGAAGAAGCGGTACCGCTTCAGGTGTATTATCTGGTGGATTTCGAAATATAGGCAAATTGTTTTCATGTTGTAGTTGGGTTTTAGATTTTCTGAATGTTGTGTCTTTGTCTGTGCTAAACAGTGCCCTTCGCTTGGCTTCGGCTATTGCCTGTGGCCGAGAGCACGTTCATAAAGTTCGCGTATCCACAGACCTACCTTCTCCCATGTTATCTGGTCAACCTCCTTCTTTCCCTCCTCCTGCAGGTATTGGAACAGGCTTTCGTTGGTGCAGATAGAGTAGATGGCGTCGGCAAGGGCGTGGATGTCCCAGTAATCTACCTTGATACAGTTGTGCAAAATCTCCGCACAGCCGCTCTGTTTGGATATGATGGAAGGCGTGCCGCACTGCATTGCCTCCAGTGGAGATATGCCAAACGGTTCGCTGACCGACGGCATGACATACACGTCGGAGTCCTTCAAGCACTCGTACACCTGCTTGCCGCGCATGAAACCGGGGAAGTGGAACCTGTCGGCAATGCCCCTTTCGGCTGCAAGGTATATCATCGCGTCCATCATGTCGCCCGAACCGGCCATGCAGAAGCGCACGTTGCGGGTGCGGTGGAGCACCATGTTGGCGGCCTCCACAAAGTATTCGGGGCCTTTCTGCATGGTTATGCGCCCGAGGAAGGTTACAATCTTCTCCTTTCCCTTATGGTCAGGACGCACGATGTCGGCAAATTCCTGCTTCAGGGGATAGACAGCGTTGTGTACGGTGAATACTTTGCGCGGGTCCTGGTGGTATTGGTTGATGACAGTCTGGCGCGTCAGCTCGCTCACACACATGATGCAGTCGGCCCAGTCCATGCCGTTCTTCTCTATAGAGTACACCGTCGGGTTCACCTTTCCGCGGCTCCGGTCGAAGTCGGTGGCGTGTACATGTATGCAAAGAGGCTTGCCGCTCACCTGCTTTGCGTGTATTCCCGCAGGGTAAGTCAGCCAGTCGTGGGCGTGTATGATGTCGTATTCTTCCGTTCTGGCCACCACTCCCGCCACGATAGAGTAGTTGTTTATCTCTTCATGCAGGTTGTCAGGATAGCGTCCGGAGAACTCCATGCACCCCAGATCGTTCACGTTCATATAGTTGAAGTCGGCGTATATGTGGTCGCGCAGCCGGTAATAGTAGTCGGGATTCATCACGTTGCCCACACGGCTCTTCACGTATTCGTAGTCAACGTCGCGCCATGCGATGGGCACAGCGTTCATCGCCACGATGTTGGCGTTCGACTTGTCTTCGTCGCCCCACGGTTTGGGCAGACAGAACGTTATCTGCACGTCGCCTTGGGCGTGCAGTCCTTCGGTTATTCCGAAGCTCGCCGTTCCGAGACCGCCGAGGATATGTGGAGGATATTCCCAACCGAACATTAGTATTTTCATAGTATATCTCCTCCCGCGTTATTTTTGGTAAGTGTAACTTTCAAGCAATTTCAGCGTGCGCAGTATCTCTGCGACGTTAACGGCAAACGATGTGCCTCCCCGTCCGTGGAACGGCGGATTGCCGTCGAACAGTTCCGATATGGTACCCAGCGCATGGTAGTACATTTCGTCCTCATATCCCACCATCTGGCGCTCGATGAAACTCAGCCGGGTGCGCTTGTAGAGCTTGAGACACGCCTCCATGTAGAATCCGCCGAGCCATGGCCATGCCGTACCCTGGTGGTATGCGTAGTCGCGTTGCGTCTGCGGCCCCACATACATCGGGTTGTAGCCGGAGCTTTTGGGCGAGAGAGTGCGCAGACCCTTGGGAGTCAGCAGCTCGCGGGTGCAGATGTCGAGCACTGTCCTCTTCTGTTCGCGGCTCAAAGGCGAGTATTCAAAGGCGAGAGTGAACACCATGTTCGGCCTGACGCTCCAGTCTTTGTAGTCGCCATCGACGTAATCGTGCAGATAACCGTACTCGTTGTAGAACGTGTCCACAAACGATTTGCCGCACAGCTCCGCGCGTTTGTCAAGGTCATCGGCCAGTTTTTGCTTTCCGGCCTCGGCGTTCAGCGCGGCGCAGAACTTGAGGGCGTTGTACCAAAGGGCGTTGAACTCCACTATATAGCCCGTGCGCGGCACAACAGGGCGGCCGTTGGCCGTGGAGTTCATCCAGGTTACGGCCTTGTTGCGGCCTTCGCTGTAGAGCAAGCCGTTGGGGTCAAGTCTCAAATTGGGGTGCTTGCCTTTTATTATATAGGCGATGATGTCGTTGATGAGCTTGCCGTACATCTCCATACAGTGCTTGTTGCCGGTGTAGAGCGAGTATCTCTGCATCGCCCATATCGCCCACAGCGGCACATCCGGCTGCTCCATCTCGTAAATCTTGACCGTCAGCGGCTTGTCTTGTATGAACTCGCGCAGTCCCTTTGCGGCGGTTTTCATCACCAGCTCGAAGTAGTCCTGCTCGTCAATGGACAGGGTAAGCCCCGGAAGGGCGATGAAGGTGTCGCGGGCGCGGCACTTGAACCACGGGTAGCCGGCCAGTATGTAGCGCGAGTCGTCCTTTTCGTGCAGATGGAACTGGTGGGCTGCGTTTACGAGACAGTGGAAAAAGTTGTCGCGGGGGGTGCGTTCGTTCATCTCGTCCTCAAAGAGTTTCTTGAGTTTCCCGGTGCGTATCTCCGACGTAGAGGCCGAGAAGACAATGCTTTCCCCGTTGCGTATGGACATTTCAAAGTAGCCCGGCACATACAGGTCTTCGTTCGACGCATAGCCGCGCTCCTGTTCTTTGGGGTATTCGATGCCTCTGTACCAGTCGGGGGCAAAGACAAACTCGTTTTTCTTGCTGAACTGCATGTACAGGTCGGGGTATCCTGCGTACATCTTGGTCTTTATGCCGTTGTCAACGCCGAAGTATTCGCGGCTGGCCGTGTTGTTCTCGTGCGTGAACTGGCGCACGCTCCTGAACGCGAGGTACGGTCGGAAGCGCAGAGTGGTGGCCGAGTGGCTGTCGAGCAGCGTATAGCGCACGAGCAGCCGGTCCTCGTAGTGCTGGAACACCACCTCCCGCTTCAGTATCACGCCGCCTACGCGGTAGATGGTGGTCGGTACTTTGTTGCATTCGAACTCCCGGATGTATTTGTGTCCCGCAGGGCTGAAGTTGTTGCCTTGGTATTTGTGCAGCCCGAGGTTGAATTCCGCTCCGTGTTGAATGACTGTAGCGTCAAGAGACGACAGCAGCACGTGGTTGTCGTCGTCGAGTTCCGGCACCGGAACGACCAGCAGGCCGTGGTATTTGCGCGTGTTGCAACCCACAATGGTCGAGCACGCGTAGGCGCCGGAGCGATTCGTGCGGAGCAATTCGCGCCTGAGCGACTCTTCAAGGTTCGTTATGGCAGTCCTCTCAAATCGTAAATAGCTCATAGGTACAGTGATTTAAGGTCAAAATATCAAAAGTTAGTCTCTCTCTTAAGGCAAGTAGTCCGCCCCGACCGTGCGGGGCGCAGCTTTAACTGTTTCCAAAAGTAGCCATTTTTGCGCTTTTGGCAAAATAAAACCGTGGCTTTTTTCTCCGTGAAGCCTTTTTGTCACATTCTTGGCGCGCTTTTCCGCCATGTCAGGCCGGCGGTCCGCGTTCCGCAACCGTAAGGCATTCGCCCTGAAACCATGAGGCATTCGCCCTGAAACCATGAGGCATTTGCCCTGAAACAGTAAAGCCTGAGTTTCGTAAACCGCCCGTTTGCGGGTAGTAACCATGGCGCTTACGATGCGTAACCCGGCGGTTTGCAGAGCGTAAACGGCCGGGTTGCGGAAAGGGTGTAGTGTGGATAGGGTGGGGAAGCGGCTACTTGACGGTTGTCAGACAGGTGTTGAACGAGTGCGGCTTGGCCGTTATGTTCAGGTACTTGGCGCCTATTCTCACCGAGAGCAGGGCTTCCCTGTCGGTGAAGTTGCCCGCTGTGACGATGTATCTGCCGCCCTTTTCCCTGAACACCACTACCGGCGTGTCGCTGTAGCTGCGCCCTGCGTAGGCAACCGTTTCGGTTCCTTGCCGGACGAAGTGGCTGAAGTGCTTGTAGGCGTAGTATTCAGCTGTGTATCTGGGCTTGCGCGTCTTGCTGTCCACCTGCACGAGGGCGTTCTGAGTCCACCCCCAGGGCGACATCCCGTTGTCTTTCAGTATGAAATTCCAGTTGTAGTACTCGTCACAGCCGTTGCCAATGTTGTCAGACAGCAGGAAGAAGGTGTGCTCACCGGCCTTCCAGTCCATCGAACCGTTGCCGCACTCGCTCTCGCTGACCATAAAGCGGTGGCGGGGGTAGCGTTTGCGCATCTCCGGCAGGTTGTTGCGGCACTCCCACTGCGTGCCTATGCCCTTCACGTTGGCCAGTAGCGTCTCGTTGTCGAGTATCTTTTCCACGTAGTCGAGGCGGTTGGTGTTGAAAGTGCCTATCCACAGCTCCACCTCCGGGTGGCTCTTGGCAAGGGTGGGGGCGAGATACTCGTTGTTGAAGCGCAGTGTGCCCTCCGCAGTCCACGCACATCCGGGGTAGGGAGTGTAGGAATATGCCTCGTTTTGGTACATCACCTTGGTTATGTTCAGCCCTTCCGCCTTGTAAAGGTCTATGAACCGGCAGAACATGTCGGCGTAGCATTGCAGGTAACGCGGGTCTTGGATGAAGTAATCCTGCGTGGCGAGGCGGCGCGGAAACACTCCGTTGCGGTCGCCGAGCAGCTTCATCTCGTCGGCATCCACCTCCTTGCCGTCGTCCATATAGAGCAGGTAGCCTTGCCGCGGGTCCATCTTGTTGTACTTGTTGGGCGACACGGGGTAGTCGTGGGTTATCTTCATCCACACGGGCGGACTCCACGGACTCATGAAGAGCGGCAGATCGGGGCGGTATCTCTGCGCCGCGCGTATCAGGGGGATTATGTTGCGCTTGTCATGCTCTATGTTGAAGTGCCTGAGGGCAAGGTCTCCGCTCACATCACTGCAACTGTACCACTCCCGGGAGTAGTCATTCGCGTTCATGGATACCCTTCCGCAGGCAAATCTCAGGTCTCCGTCGGGCGAGAATATGTTGAACAGCAGCTCGTCCTGCTCCTTTCTGGTCAGCAGGTTGAACGCATCCCAGTCCAACTCGTTGAATGTCGTGCCGAAAGCCACGAACTTGGTGCCGCTGCTTTGGCCGTCGGCTTCCGCCACTACCGTGCCTTTGGGCTTTGAAGCCATGGCTGTCCTGCCCGAAACCCACGGCTCGGCCTCGGTGGTGGTGTAGGTTGTCACTTTTTGCGCCCAGGCATACGAGCCGGAAACGAGGGTCAATGATGCAAGAATAGTTGTCTTTAACATATATATAATGTATGTCGGTTTGTCGGATATGGTGCGGTTTCCAGTCACAAATGTACGGGTTTTCACCCGTAACCCTGCCGTTTGTATGTCGCAAACGGCCTGTTTTTATGTAACAAACCGCCCGTTTGTGACTTTTTATTCCTACTTTTGTACGTTGAAAGCACACCGGCAGGCACGGCAATGCGGCTTCGCGTCCGGCAAGACAGGTATTCACGGAAGCCGCAAGCGGCCGTTCGGATGCACAGGAATTATTGGTTCAGGGATGACAAACTGTAGGGTAACGAGCAAAAAGGATATAGCCGAGTCCATACCGATCCTATGGGAACCGCTGTCAGAAGGGCAGCGGGAGTATCTGTTGGCGCACATTGAGCTGCGCAGGTTCAGGAAAGACGAGGCCATATACAACGAAAACGACACGCCGCGCCACTTCATGTGCCTCATAGAGGGCAAGGTGAAGGTGTACAAGGACGGCGCCAGCGGACGGCAGATAGTAAGGATAGTACAGGAAACCGCCTTCTTCGGCTACCGCGCGGCGTGCGCCGAAGGCCGCTATCTCACGGGCGCTTCGGCCTTTGAGGACTCTCTGGTGTGCCTTATTCCCGTGGATGTGGTCAAGAAGCTGATGCTTGAGAACAGCACAATGGCCATGTACTTCCTGAAACAGCTGGCCAAGGGACTGGGCGAAGCCGACACTTTGATGGTAAATCTGACGCAGAAGCACATACGCGGAAGGCTTGCCGAGTCGCTTCTTCTGCTGCGTGACCGCTACGGAGTGGCCGAAGACGGGGTGACACTCAACGCCCGGCTCAGCCGGGAAGACCTTGCCAACATGTCAAACATGACCACAGGCAACGCCATACGCACCCTTTCGGCCTTTGCTTCCGAAGGGATAGTGGGCGTGGAGGGGCGCAAGATAAGCATAAAGTCGGAGAGCGGGCTGCGCAGTGTGTCCGATATGGGCTGACGTCAGGCCGGTATGATGAAGTTGAGCACCTCCTGCTCAACCGTAACCCGGTAGGTTCCAGCGGGAGTGTTCATCAGTCTTCCGTCGATACTCACCAGGGCGTGGCCCGTATCCACGGCCTCCACCTCGCGCGTCCTGAACGGATGCACGCTGCGGTGGTTGAGGAAACGGCCGGTAAACAGCAGCCACAGGCCGGCAAAGAGCTGCGTTACCTCGGGGTGATAGACCACTGACACGTCCAGAAGCCCGTTGTAGGGCACGGCGCTCGGCGTCTGGCCGTAGCCGCGCGCATTGCCTATGCACACAGTCATTACCTTTCGCTTTACCGTACTGGTGTCTATCTTCAGGTGCATGCGGTATTCAAGGCGGTGAAACACCATGATTGCGGTTGACGCGACGAACGCCAGCGTCTGCGAACCGAACAGCCGGCGGGCCTGGCGGCGCAGGTACATGATGTCAGCTATAAGGCCTATGTTGACGCAGTTGAGGAAATAGCGGCGGCATCTTTCCCCCTTCCTGTTGGTGTATCGTATGCATCCGAGGTCTATCTTGCGCGTCCGGCGTTGCCGGAGCCAGTCTATGGTCTTGCCGACGTCGCTTTCGCGGAAGTCCCAGAACCGTGCGAAGTCGTTGAGCACGCCGTTTGGTATCACTCCGAGCACCACTTCGTCGCGCAAACGTTTCTCTGTGTCCATCAAAACGTTTGCCGCGTCGTTCAGCGCAGAGTCGCCTCCGGCCACTATTATGGTCTTGTAGCCGTTGTTGACGAGCATTCTCATGAGCCTTTCCACGCTGTTTGCATTCTCGCTCTGCACGAAATCGTACTCTACACCCCGCTCGTTGAGCGCGCGCTGTATGCGTTCGCGCTGCCGGGCGTTGCGTGCAAATCCCTTTTTCGGGCAATAAAGGATGCCCCACCGTGTGTTTTCTACTGCCATAGTCGCTTGATTTTCCTTATTTTCTCGTCGGTTTCCAGTGTTGCGTCAATCCAGTTTATCGTGAAGCCTCGCCGCTCCATGCCCCGGAACCACGTCATCTGCCGTTTGGCAAACTGGTGGATGGCAATCTCAAGTCGGCTGGACATCTCGTCGAAAGCCAGCGTCCCGACAACGTATTCCGTGACGTATTTGTATTCCAGTCCGTAGTATATCAGGTCTTCGGCGGCCACTCCGCTGTCGAGGAGCGACCTTATCTCGTCGGCCATTCCCCCGTCGAGCCGTTGCCGGAGCCGCCGGCTTATCCTCTTTCTGCGCTCTTCGCGGCTGACATCCACACCTATTATTATACTGTCAATCGGCGGTATCTCGGCCGAAGCCTGGGGGTGCTCGCCGTTGAACGTCTCGATTTCGATGGCGCGGATGGCTCTTTTGGCCGTGTCAACGTCGGTCTTGTTGTGCATCGTGGAGCCGTTCCTGCTCTTCAGTCCGGCCAGTATGGCGGTCAGTTCGGCCAGACTCTTGCCCTCAAGGCGCGCCCTCAGCTCCCGGTTTTCGGGCACTGGCGCAAGGCGGTAGCCCTTCAGCACTGCCTCAAGGTACAGTCCGCTGCCGCCGCAGAGTATGGGCGTGACCCCTCTGGCGGTGATTTCCGTGTAGCAGCGCATGAAGTCGTGCTGGTATTGGAACAGGTTGTACTTCGTGCCCGGTTCGGCTATGTCAATCAAGTGGTATGGTATCCTGTGGCCGCCGACGGTGTAGTCGCCCAGGTCCTTGCCCGTTCCGATGTCCATCCGGCGGTACACCTGCCGCGAGTCGGCGCTTATTATCTCCGCACCGATGTCGTGGGCGAGTGCGGCGGCAAGGCTTGTCTTGCCGCTTGCGGTGGGTCCCAGTATGGTAATCATCTGTTTCATGGTGCAGTCTGCCGTCTTCGTCAGATGCAAATTTAGGAATAATTCGTGATATATGTATCAGACTGACTGCAAATAACGCCTGTTCTTTGGCCGCAGCCCGGCGGATTTCCCGCCGCAACCGGGCGGTTCGGAATCATAACCCGGCGGATTGGGATATGCAAATGCCGTGTTCACGCATCGTAAACACGGCATTTATGACCCGTAAGCCGCCCGTTTTTCCGCCGCAACCTGCACGGTTTCCGGAAGCAACTGGCTGTCAGAGTGTTATAAGTGTGGCTTGTTGGAGTTAAAACGGCCGGTCTGTGGTCTTCAAACGCTTGTCCGAAGTCTCGCGTATCACCAGTTTCTGCGGTACAATCTCCCTGTATATCTTCGTGTCGCCGCCGATGCTGCGCAGCAAAAGGTCGCATGCGGTGACTCCGATGAGGTGCGACTGGTCGGCAATGGCCGACATGCGGGGCGTGACATAGCTTGCGTGAACATCATCCGTAAAGCCTATAAGCGCCACATCGGCGGGTATGCGAAGCCCGATGCGCTTTATGGCGTTGAAAGCGGCAAAGGTTATGATGTCGTTGAAGGCCAGTATCGCGTCGGGACGGTCGGGCCGCGCGAGCAGATCCGTTGCCGCTTCAAGTGCAACGTCATAGTCTATCTTGCCGCAAGCCACGAGTGAGCGGTCGATAGGCAGCCGGTTTTCGCGCAGAGCCTCAAGGTATCCGTGCTTCCGGCGGCGCACCATGTCGAGGTGGTTGGGGCCTCCGATGAACGCAATGCGGCGGCTTCCGGTGTCTATCAGGTGCTGTGTGGCCATCTGGGCGGCCTCGTCGCCGTTGGCAGTCACGCAGGAAAAGCGGTCAGTGAGGCACGTGCGGCCGAAAAACACGAGCGGTATGCCCATGTCGGCAATCTCTTCAAAGTGCGAATAGTCGGTGGTGTCCTGTGCCAGACAGGCTATTATGCCTTCCACATGCAGCCCTATGAAGTTGTCAATCGCACGGCTCTCGGCGGCAAAGTCCTCGTGACTGTTGGCGCTGATTACCGAGTAGCCGGCCTTGGAAGCCTCGTCTTCGATGCCGTCGAGCACGGCTGCGTAGTAGTGGGTCACGAGGTTGGGCACCACAACGCCTATCACTTTGGGGGCTTCCTGGCGCAGACTGCGGGCGAAAGGGTTGGGGCGGTAGTTCAGTTCCTTTGCCAACAGCTTCACCTTCTGCTGCATTTCCTGCCCTATCTCCGGACTGTTGCGCAAGGCACGGCTCACCGTAGCAATGCTAACGCCCAGTTCGCGGGCAAGATCCTTTAGAGATGTTCTTCGTTTTCCTTTAGGCATTGTTCGTAGTTTGTATCTTTTTGAGGCATAATGTATTGCAAAAATACATATAATCCGTATATTTCGCAAACGTTTACGTGCAATTTTCCATGCGAAAGACAACGGCCGGACATGAAAAACCCGTATCTTTGCAGCGTGAATTGTGAATGAGTAATGAATAGTTGATAATAAGTTAGTTAGAAAACAAAAGGGTTAAGGCTGTCGTGAGACAGCCTTAATTCTTTATTACCCGTTGCTTCAGCTCCCGTCATTCGGGCTTCCGTTCCCGGAAACCTTGCTTTTATAGCCCAAGGCCGCACCTATTGCGGTGCAGAACTCGGAGTATTTCGGGATGTGATAGCGCACTCCGTACAGTTTTTCCATTGCCGGATAGACTTCTTTGCACTGGGGAAGGAGCGTAAGGTTGCCTATCAGCACAAAATCCCGTATGTCGCTGCCAGCCGAAGACAGCACTGCCGCACTGCCGATGGACTGGAGAACCATGAAAATCAGCCCTTGGGCGATGTCTTCCTGCGAGGCGTTGCTCGCCACCTTGCCGAACAGTGAGGCTGTAGCCTCCATCGGCAGTCCGGGAAGCGGCTTGCGGCTGATGTCGCCTATAAGCAAATTGACGTTTGAAAGGTTGCCCCGCATGGCCAGAGCCAGCACCTGGCGTATGTCACTCGTGCTGAGAAGCAGCCGGGACAGCCCCTGCAGCGTGCCGCCGCCTATGCCTGTGCCTCCTATGTGCTCTATTTTGTCGCCGTCACACCGCACGAACGAAGTGCCGGTGCCCATGCTGACCACAATGGCCCGGTCAACCTTAGACTCAAACCTGGCTCCGAGGCCGTCTGCGCGGAACTCTTCGGTCTTGCCGGTGGGCAGTCCATAGACGCGGGAGTCTATGTATGCGCTGCCAACTCCAGTAAGCATTACCTGCTCGATGTCGCTTAACGACACGTTGTTGTCGTACAAATACTTGCCGAACGCACCGTAAAGCGACGTCACGGGGTCGGCTGCCGTTATGCGGGTGGGCGAGAGAACCTTGCCGTCCCTAAGCCCCACGATCTTGGTGGTGCTTATTCCTACATCTATTCCTATTATTATTCCCATTGCAATGGTCTTGTCGGACGGTGCAAAGGTAACCATTTTCCGTTAGTAACAGGCCTTTTGCGCGGCCTTTCGCTCATACTTCGCTCTGAAAACGAGCATGGAGAGGAAGCCCAACAGCACCACCGGCACGCCGACAAGAGCCGCATGGCGGTAGGAAAGGCCGCAAGCCATAGGCAATCCGCCGGCGAATGCACCGAGCGCATTGCCCAAGTTGAACGCCATTTGTATCAGTGCGCCGCCAAGCATCTGGCCTCCCGGAGAGTGTTTCAGTATGAGATACTGCAACGGACTGCTCACTGCGAACAGCCCGGCGGTGCATACCACCATGAGAATGGCCGAAATCCAGCCGCAGTCTGCAAGGAAGAAGATGAGCAACAGGGCTGCCGCCACCACCGCCTGGGTGTATTCGGCCACGCGTCCTGGCCGGTAGCGGTCTGAAAGGCGGCCGCTCGTGAGGTTGCCGGCCACCATTCCGAACCCTGCGGCAATCATCAGCAGCGGTATTGTGGCCGGTGCGAAGCCTCCCTCGTGTGTCATCAGTGGCGCAACATAGCTGTACCAGCAGAATATGCCGCCGTTTCCGGTCATTGTGGCGGCGAGTATGAGCCACGGTGCGCCGCCTTTCAGGAAGCGGAACTGCCCTTTGTAGCCGTTGTCGGGCAGAGCCTCGATATGGGGCACCCACTTCCATATATAATACAGTACTGCGAGACTGAGAAACCCTACGAGTACGAACGGCACCCTCCACGATATGCTGCCGCTGAGTGCCGTGCTGAGCGGCACGCCGAACAGGTTGGCCACCGTCATGCCGGCAATCATGATGGAGACGGCGCCGGTCTTGTGCCCTTCATCGGCCAGACTCACTGCGGCAATGGAGGCCACGCCGAAGTAAGCGCCGTGGGGAAGGCCGGCAATGAAGCGGGAAAGGAGCAAAACATGGTAGTTTGGAGCTATGGAGCACAGCACCGCGCCGAGAAACATCATGCCTGCCAGTGCGAGAAGTATGGCTTTGGGACTGTATTTGTGGGCAATGGTGAGCAAAGGCGCACCGCAGCACACTCCTATGGCATAGGCTGATATGAGGTGTCCGGCCTGTATGATGCTGATGTCAAGCCCTGCGGCCACATCGGGCAGTATGCCCATCATCACGAACTCGGTCATTCCCAGTGCCAAAGTGCCGAAGGCAAGGGCTGCCAATCCTTTTTTCATGTCGTGAAAGTTATATCCTGAAAACGTTGCAAAGCTATATATACAATGTCAAACTGCCCGTCCGGCGGCGCTACCAGCTTGATCCGGCACCTCCGCCGCCAGTGTTTCCGCCGCCGAAACTGCCTCCAAAACTTCCGCCGGAGCCGCCTCTGCCGCCGCGCCCAAGCATGGATCCGAGCATCATCCCGGTGAGTATAGCCCCGGCATTGCCGTTGCCGCGGTCGTCTTCGGGCGTGTTCCTCACAACAACCTTGCCGCACTTGGAGCAAACGTATATGTCTTTGCGGTAGCGGACGGCGCCTTGGCGGTAGTGGTCGGTCGATTTGTGCGCGAGAGTCTTCGCCCCGCACTGCGGACAGCGCGACTTCTTGCGGTAAACCACAAGGAACGCCATGGCAAGGATGCCGACAAACACTACCAGCACGCTCATCCAGCCGTCGCCGTCAGCCTCGTTTTCGGGCTTCATCGTCCCGTCGAGCACCGCTGCAGCGGCCTTTACTCCGGCTGTCATGCCCCCGTTGCGGTCGCCAACCTTGAACTTCGGCACCATATAGCGCATCTGTATGCGCTTGCACAGTGCGTCCGGCAGTGTGCCTTCTATGCCGTAGCCGGTCACGAAGCGCACGGTGCGCTGGTCTTCCACGTACAGTATCAGCAGCCCGTTGTCGCTTTTCGACTTGCCCAAGCCCCATGTGCGGAACAGTCTCACGCCGAAATCGAACGCCTCTTCGGCGCCTATGGACGGCAGAACCACCACGGCTGTCTCTATGCCTGTGGCGGTTTCCAGTGACGAAAGCGTTGCATTGATGGTGTCGCGGGCAGTGGCGGACAGCAGCGATGCCGGGTCTGACACGTGCAGACGCACGTCCGACAGGCGCACATTGGGCACTGTCTCTACCGTATATGCCTCCGCCTCACCGTCGGTCTGCCCGTTTGCTGCGGTCAGGGCGGCAAACAGCAGGGCGAAAAGGAGCAGGACTTTGCGCAAAGCCCGCCCGTTACGTTGTGGAAAAACGCTGGACTCCATGTTGGAAGTGTGAATGTTGCAGAGTGCCGATGCAGGGTTTCCGGGTCAGAACTTCACCTCCGGGGCTTTCTCCGCACCGCTTTCGGCCTCGAAATAAGCCTTTTTGTCGAAGCCGAACATACCGGCGAGTATGCTTTTCGGGAAGCGTCTTATGGCCGTATTGTACTCTTTGGCGGCATCGTTGAAGTCCTTTCTGGCCACGGTGATGCGGTTTTCTGTGCCTTCCAGCTGCGATTGCAGTTCAAGGAAGTTCTCGTTGGCCTTCAGCTGCGGGTAGTTTTCGGCCACCATGAGCAGCTTTCCGAGAGCCGACGACACGTTTCCCTGCGCCTTCTGGTACTGTTCCATCTTCTCCGGGGTGAGGTTTTCCGGGTCAATCTTGACCGATGTGGCTTCGCTGCGCGCCTTCACCACGTTCTCAAGCGTGCTCTTTTCGTGGGCCGCATAGCCCTTCACTGTGTTCACGAGGTTGGGTATCAGGTCGGCACGCCGCTGGTATTGGGTTTCAACGTTTGCCCATTTGCCCTGAACTCCCTCGTCCATCGACACCAGAGAGTTGTATCCGGCCACGCCCCACAACAGGATAATCGCCACAACGGCGCCTGCCGTTATCAGCCACATTTGCTTTTTGTTCTTCATTCCGCTTGTTTTTGTTATCTGGTTATACCTATTTATATATACAATGCCAAAACCGGCTTCATGCAACCGTTACACAAAATTCGGCAAAAAGGCCGAGATATGCAAGCAAACCCTCGAAATATTGCCGGGAAGCGGTCGGGAGAGGGTGCGCAAGCGGGGCTTGCCACGGTTCGGCATGCCCGGTTTCCGTGCGTTAGAGCCTTGTGACGCTGACCGTTTCGTCAACGTTTACCATCACATTGGCAAGGCTTTCCACCAGCTGGAGGTCGTGGCTCACCATGACAATGCAGCAGTTGCGGCTGATGCGTTGCAGGGTGTCGTGCATAAGCCGTTCGGAACGGTCGTCGATATAGGTGTCCGGCTCGTCGAGAATGAGCGCTTCTGGACGGCTCACCATAGCCCTTGCGAGCAGCACGCGCTGGAGTTCGCCGCCGCTAAGAGCCTTTATCTGCCGGCGTTCCATGTCTTCCAGCCCCATCTCGCGCATGGTTTCGGCAGCCCTCTCGCGCAGTTGTCCGGGCAAACGCCCCCACAGGCCGGCCTCAGAGTTAAGCCCTGACATCACCGTCTGCCCCACCGAGATGGGGAAATCCTTGTCTATGGCACTGTATTGCGGCAGGTATCCCATGCGCAGACGCTCCACTTCGCGCCCGTCACGGCGGTAGCTGACAGTGCCGGCCATGGGTTTGAGCAGTCCGAGCATCACCCTTGCGAGCGTTGTCTTGCCGCCTCCGTTGGGTCCGGTGACCCCTGCGAAGTCGCCGCTGCCCAGCTCAAGGCTTACATCCCTTATCTGTGCGCGTCCGTCATAGCCGGCTGTGACGCCGGAGAGCCTTATTTCCGCTGCTTGCATATCGCTTCGGCTATCTTCAACATCTCGTTTTCCCAGTCGTAACTCAGGGGATTTATCTCCACAGTGGCCGCTCCCGTAGCCTTGACCACGGTCTCTGTGTTGCGGTTGGCAAACTCTTTCTGCACGAACATGAGCCTTGTGCCGTCGGCACGTGCCGAGTCAATGAGCTGTTTGAGCGATGCAGCCGACGGTTCCCGCCCGTTGTCCTCTATCGGAAGCTGCCTTAGCTTGTAGTCACGGGCAAGGTAAGTGAGCGCAGGGTGGTAGATTATGAACGATTTGCAGGCGGCTTTGCCCAGCATACTGTCCATCTTGGTGTCGATAACCATTATCCTGTTGCACAGCGAGTCGAGCCTTTCCTTGAAGTAGAGCGAGTCCTTGCCGTCAACGAGTGCCACGGCCTTGTATATGTTCCGTGCCATTTGCAGTGCGTTGGCGGGCGATGTCCATGTGTGGGGGTCGCTGTGGCCGTCGCAGGAGGGCAGGGGATTTACTCCGTCAGAGGCATCCGCCACTATCAGGTGCTGTGCATTTGCCCTCAGACGCTTCATCCATGTGCGCTCAAAGCCGAGGTTTCCCACCTTTATATACAGCACACTCTCTGACAGTCCGGCCATCTGCTGTGCCGTAGGCTCGTAGGTTTCGGGGCTTACTCCGCCGGGCACCATGGTCACAACGCTGAATTTGTCGCCGCAAATCTGCTCCGCAAGGTAGCGCAGCGGCTCTATGGTGACAGTGACCACAGGCTTGCCCTCGTCCTTCACGGCGCACGAGCCGGCCAGCATGGCAACTGCCAGGACTGAAAGCGCAGCCTTCAGCGCGCCGGCTGCCGCCTTTACTATATTATAATGTGTCGTTTTCATATCGTCAGTCTTCCGCTTCATATAATCAGCCCTGTGCCATACGCCAGCAGGACGTACCTCAGACACTTGCCTATGGTCATGCTGAGCGTGGTGATGAACAGGTTTGAGCGCATGAGTCCCTGCGTTACGGTTATCGGAGTGCCCACCAGCGGCACCATAGCGAAGAATCCCATCCACGCGCCGCGGCCTTTCATAAACCTCTGTGCCCTGTCCAGATCCTTTTTCTTTATCCTCAGGTAGCGCTCAATCCACTCTATCTTGCCCATGCGTCCCACACCGTAGCTGAACAAACCGCCGAGTACGTTGCCGACAGTGCCGAAGACAACGAGCTTGAACGGGGAAAGCCCGAGCGCCTGAAGCCCCACAAAGACAGCCTCACTGGGGAAGGGAAAGATGCTGCCGGCCACGAATGCGGCCGCAAGAAGCCCCCAATAGCCGAAAGCAATGAGCAGTTCTACTACAGAATCCATAGGTTGAGCACCGTTAAAGCCGCCATTGCCGCCACGACGACCATGAAGGCAATGTTCGTGAAGCGCGTGTGTGTGAGTGCAAAGAAGTGCCCTGCCAACGGGCTGGCGTTGACTGTCAGCATGCGGATGAACAGGTCGTAACGCTGGGGCTGCAGCACAAGAGCCGCAGCCGTGACGAAACTGACCAGAATGAAGCTGTAATAGAACGCCCGCGTGCGTATCTTGTCCTTGTAGCCCGTGGCTATGAAGTGCACCGAGCCGGCCACTGCGAGCACAAGTACAAGCGATGCCGCCAGAATCTGGTTGGCCGGGAGTGCGCCGAGGTCGGCTATCCGGCCGAAATCGGCCAGTCCGGCGAAGTGGGCTGCGGCATTGGCGGCATTATTCGTATAGAATACATAAACCGAAGCGAACCAATAGGGGCACACGACGCCTATGATGGAGGCGAAAAACGTGCGCCAGCCCATCGCACTGAGGGTGGTTGCCATCAGGAACCACGCCACCGGCACGTAGTAGAGCATCCAGACAGAAGCCAGACTGCCCGTTCCGACGGACAGGAAGGCGCAGAACGCCCAGCCCGAAGCGCCTCGGTTCTGGTAGCAACGCAGCAGTGCGGACAGCGCACCCACCGTGCAAAGCCCGGCAACCGAACCGCTGACGGAGCCGAAACCGCCGCAATCCATGCACGCCAAGCCAATAAACGAGCACGAAACCAGCCGGCTGTATATGCGGATGAGGGCATTGGCCGTGTTCAACTCGACCATCAGGTAGGACGCGGCGGCGAAACAGGCGAACTGAACCCACAGTCCGCCGTCCGACACCCCTGCCGCCGTCCACACCAAGGCGGCATAGACAGCCGTGAAAGGCAGCAGCATGCGGCTTTCGGCCACCCTGTTTTGCAATCGTCTTACCATGTTTCCGATACCTGTTCCTTTGCTCCGGCACCCGTAAAGATGCCCTTTGCACCCGTGGATGCCGTTTCCTTGCCCGTTGGCGCCGCCTTTGCATCCGCCGCCGGTGCCGGCTGCGCCCGGCAAGTGCCTCTGTGGGGCTTACAAGTCGGCCCCTATGTCGCCACGGAAATACTTTCCTTCAAACTCAATCTTGCCGGCTTCGGCGAAAGACTTGGCCAGTGCCTCCTCCTTGGTCGTGCCGTAAGAGCTGACAGCTATGACCCTGCCGCCGTTGGTGACGAGCTTTCCGTCGTTTAAGGCGGTGCCCGCATGGAAGACAGTGCTGCCTTCAACCTTGTCAGTGCCCGTTATTTCAAAGCCTTTGCGGTAGGTTTGCGGATAGCCGCCGCTGACTAACATGACGCAAACGGCTGCACGGTCGTCGAAAGTGACGCCGCGCTTGTCGAGATCTCCGGCAGCTACGCCTTCAAACAGGTCCACTATGTCGCTCTTGAGCCTGAGCATTACGCTCTCGGTTTCGGGGTCTCCCATGCGGCAGTTGTACTCTATCACCTTCGGTTCGCCCTCCACGTTGATGAGACCGAAGAAGATAAAGCCCTTATACACTATGCCTTCGGCGGCCAACCCATCGACTGTGGGCTTGATAATGCGCTGTTCCACCTTGTCCATCCACTCCTTCGTGGCGAACGGAACGGGCGAAACGCTGCCCATACCGCCTGTGTTGAGGCCGGTGTCGTGCTCGCCTATGCGCTTGTAGTCCTTGGCTTCAGGCAGTATCTTGTAGTGTTTGCCGTCGGTAAGGACGAACACGGAGCACTCAATGCCGCTCATGAACTCCTCTATCACGACGCGTGCCGAGGCGTTGCCGAACATTCCGCCGAGCATTTCGCGCAGTTCGCGCCTTGCTTCCTCCAGCGTTGGCACTATGAGCACGCCCTTTCCGGCGCACAGCCCGTCGGCTTTCAGCACATAGGGCGGTCTGAGGGTTTCCAGAAAGGCCAGTCCCTCGTTGAGCGTGGTGCCGTCGAAGGTGCGGTAGGCGGCTGTCGGTATGCCGTGACGCGCCATGAAAGCCTTGGCAAAGTCCTTTGACCCTTCAAGCACTGCGCCGGCTTTCGAGGGTCCGATTACGGCTATGTCCTTCGTGCGCGGGTCGTTGAGGAACTCGTCGTACACGCCTTTCACCAGCGGGTCTTCGGGTCCCACCACGACAATGCCCACTCCGTTGTCCGCGGCAAAGTCCTTCAGCGCCTCAAAGTCGTCGGCCTTTATGTCTATGTTGGTGCCGCACTGTGCCGTACCGGGGTTGCCGGGGGCTATGAACAGCCGCTCCGCTTTCTCGCTCTGCGCTATTTTCCAAGCCAAGGCGTGCTCGCGCCCTCCGCTGCCTAAAAGTAATATCTTCATTCCGTTGGGTTTATGGTGTGAAAAAACACCTGCAAATTTACGGAAATAAGTCATTAACGCCAAACTTTTGCGTCAGTATGCACGCGCAATCCGGCAAAACGCTTTTCAAGACCCGGCGGGTTGCGCCCCGCAAACGGCCTGGTTACGCTCCGCAAACCGTACGTTTGCGATAGCCGAACGGGCGGTTTGTGACCCGTAAACGGGCGGTTTGTCGCAGCCATAGCGCCGCAGCCTTTTGTGAAAGAGGGCGGGACAATATCGCAACTTGCCGCAAAAAACGGGGCAAATGTTGGCGTATCAAGTATTTTTTGCCTAAATTTGCAACGCAAAGGCTTGGAGTTGCCTTGCAAAAGGCGCACAGCCGAAAGGGAATAGGATACCTTCTAAGAATATATGATAAACCGGGAAATAATAAGAAACAAGGTGGTGCAGCTCACCTACGCCTACTTCCAGAACGGAATAACCAACGGTATAGACACGGCGGAGCGGGAGCTGTTCTTCAGTCTGTCAAAGGCATACGACCTGTATAACTACCTTCTGGAGCTTATAGTGGCCGTTACTGTGGAAGCGCGCAGACACTTGGAAGTGGCACAGGCCAAGGCCCGCCGCGAAGGCGAGCCGGAACCGTCGCAGAAGTTCGCCTACAACAGGCTCGCATTGCAGCTTGAGGAGAACAAGATGCTGAACGACTTTGTGGAAACGCAGAAGAAAACATGGGAAAGCAGCCCGGATTTCGTCAGGAAACTGTACTCCCAGATTGTCGCAAGCCAGATCTACAAGGACTATATGTGCGCCGAAGAGGACTCATACGAAGCCGACAGGGAGCTGTGGAGGCGGCTCTACCGCGCATTGGTGCAGGACAACGAGGATCTCGACGCGGTTCTTGAAGAGCAGAGCCTCTACTGGAACGACGACAAGGCCATTGTCGATACGTTTGTGCTCAAGACAATAAAGCGGTTCACCGAGAAAAGCAACTCAAAGCAGGAACTGCTGCCCGAATACGACAACCCGGAGGACAGGGACTTTGCCCGCAAGCTGTTCAGGGCGGCGGTTATGAACAGCGACGAGTACCAGCGCTACATGAGCGAGGCGTCCCGCAACTGGGATTTCAGCCGTCTGGCCTACATGGACGTGGTGATCATGCAGATAGCCCTGGCGGAAATGCTCACGTTCCCGACCATACCCGTCAGCGTAAGCATCAACGAGTATGTGGAAATAGCCAAACTCTACAGCACACCGCGCAGCGGAAGCTACATAAACGGCATGCTCGACGCGATAGCACGCCACCTTATCAATACAGGGCGGCTCCTGAAGCACATGGACGCGCCCAGACAGCAGCCGCAAGGGCAGCCTTCGGAAGAGCAGGAGCAGCCTTCGGAAGAGCAGGAGCGGCCCGTTGACGGACAAGACCCGGACTCCGACGGCCTGAACCCGGCTCCTGACGAGACACAAGAGAGCGACAACGATAACAAAAACGAACAATAAAAGACATGACAACACTGGTTCTCGCTGCACAACAGGCAGCACAAGGAGGAGGCGGAATGGGCTTCCTGATAATGATAGTGGCAATGTTTGCCATAATGTGGTTCTTTATGATACGCCCACAGCAGAAGAAACAGAAGGAAAT
Organism: Lachnospiraceae bacterium; assembly: GCA_963590445.1. Classification (GTDB taxonomy): domain Bacteria; phylum Bacteroidota; class Bacteroidia; order Bacteroidales; family Bacteroidaceae; genus Prevotella. Next base: position 21,284 of record CAVAPI010000022.1, read on the forward strand.
CCAGAAGTTTCAGAACTCTCTCCAGAAGGGTGAGCACGTCGTAACGGGCGGCGGAATATACGGAACCGTAAAGAATATCGACCTTGCAAAGGGCGTTGTTGAGGTGGAAATAGCCTCAGGAGTGACAATACGCGTTGACAAAGGCTCGGTATTCAAGGATGCTACAAGCACTACGGCCGCAACCAAATAAGGCGGAATGGGCAGGTTGCGCGTCATAGCCGGCACAATCAGGAACTTCCTGTTCGGTTCTGTGAACAGGGAATTCCTGGTTTTTTTGTTCTTTCTCGCCGTTTCGGGAGTGTTCTGGCTGCTCATGACGCTCAACGACCCATACGAAAAGGAGTTCAAAATACCCGTGCAGGTGACGGGAGTGCCCAAGAACGTGGTGCTCACTTCCGACGATACGGACACCATAAGGGTGACTTTGCGCGACAAGGGGCTGCTCCTGCTGGGCTATATGTACGGCGACGGACTGCGAAAGATGGGCGTCAGCTTCCGCAACTACACCTCCGGCCACGCCTCGTGTGTCGTTTCAGGGGCTGAATTGCAGCGGCTGGTCTATCAGCAACTGTCGGCTTCCACCAAGATAGTGGGCGTGAAACCCGACAGGATGGAGTTCTTTTTCAACTACGGACAGCACAAGCGCGTGCCTGTAAAGTGGCGCGGCCATGTGACACCCGAACACTCTTACTTCATTTCCGGGGTGGAATACAGGCCGGACAGCGTGGATGTCTATGCCTCGAAGAACGCTCTTGACAGCATAAACGCGGTATATACCGAGCTGTTGGGCTACACTAATTTCCGTGACACGCTCACCGTTGACGGCCGTCTGCAACGGATAAAGGGCGTAAAGACCGTGCCCGACCGCGTGAAGGTCACCTTCTTCACCGACATACTGACCGAAGAGAGCATTGACGACGTGCCTATAACGGGCGTAAACCTGCCGGAAGGCAAGGTGCTGCGCACTTTCCCGTCGAAGGTAACGGTGCGGTTCGTTGCCGGAATGAGCCGATTCCGCAGTCTCAAACCAAAGGATTTCACCGTAATAGTGGACTACAACGAGATAGTGAACCGCCCGTCAGACAAGTGCAGCCTCCACCTCAAGGCAGTGCCAAGCGGCGTTTCGCGGCCGTCATTGAGCCTGAAACAGGTGGACTACCTTATAGAGGAGCAATGAAAACGGCCATAACGGGAGGCATAGGCAGCGGCAAGAGCTACGTGTGCGCACGCCTTGCGGCACGCGGAATAGCGGTTTACGACTGCGACAGTGCGGCAAAACGGCTCATAAACGGTTCTCCCGACATACGCCGGAGGCTGACCGAGCTGATAGGAACAGGCGCTTACACCACCGGAGGACGGCTTGACAAGAGTGTCGTGGCGGCCTTCCTGCTCGCCTCGGAGGCCAATGCACAGGCCATAAACGCCATAGTCCATCCGGCAGTGGCGCAAGATTTCATTGCCAGCGGTGCCGAATGGATGGAGTGCGCCCTGCTCTTCGAGTCCGGATTTGACCGCCTTGTTGACCGTGCCATCGCCGTTACCGCCCCCGAAAGCGTGCGCATAGAGCGGATAACCGCCCGTGACGGCATATCCGAAGCCAAGGCCCGCGAGTGGATAGCGCGCCAGTGGCCGCAGGAAAAGGTGAGCCTCATGGCCGACTACGAGCTTGTTAACGACGGCCAACTGGACGTTGACACCCAGCTGGACGGCATATTGGCGGAGCTGAAACATGCGGAACAATGAGCTGAAACATGCGGAACAGCAAGACAGAACATACGATTAACAAAACAGAAACATACAGAAAATGCTTAGAACAATCCTTTCCATCTCGGGCAAACCGGGACTTTACAAACTGGTTTCAAGGGCTAAGAACAACCTGATTGTCGAGATAATCGACGAAACCCACCGCCGCATGCCGGCTTTCTCCACCGACCGCATCATCTCACTCGGCGACATAGCCATGTTCACCGACACCGATGACGTGCCGCTGAGCCGGGTTCTGGCCAGCATGAAGGCACTTGAGGGCGGCAAACCGTCGAGCGTTGACTACAGGAAGGCCAGTGGCGACGAGCTGCGCACATATTTCGCAAAGATACTGCCCGACTTCGACCGCGAACGTGTGCACAACAGCGACATAAAGAAGCTGATTCAGTGGTACGACATACTGGTTAAAAACGGCATAAGCGACTTTGAGGAGAAGGAAAACGCCGCAGAGGGCGAGGCAGAACCTGCTTCCGCCGACACCAAGGCTGCTTCTGCCGACACCAAGGCTGCGGTTGCTGGAGCCAAAGCCGGCTCTGCTGACGCAAAGGCTGCCTCCCCAAAGGCCAAAGCCACAGCTTCCGCCAAAGGAAAAGCCTCTTCCGCCAAAGAAAAGGCAGCTCCCACCAAGGCCAAGGCCGCAAAAGGCACTGCCAAGGCCGCAAAAGGCACTGCCAAAGCCGCAAAGGACAAGAAGTAGGAGCCGGGGCTTCAACCACAAAACGGAGCGGTATGGGTAGGAAAGCGTCGCTGAAGGACATCGCAGCCAGCCTTGGCGTGAGCATCGCAACGGTGAGTCGCGCACTGCAAGGCAACCCCGTCATAAGCGAAAAGACTCGCTTGGCGGTGGCCGAGGCGGCGCGCCGGATGAACTACTCCAAGAATTTCATAGCCGATAGCCTGCGTAGCGGTTCGCTACCGGTTATCGGCGTTATCGTGCCGCACGGGGTTACGCTGTTCTACTCGTCCGTTCTCGACGGCATAGAGCACGCCGCAGGTGCGGAAGGCTATGCCGTTATAAGCATGAACTCGCACGAAAGCTACGAGGAAGAGAAGTGTAACGTGGAGAGTATGCGCAACCTGCACGTGGCCGGCATCATAGTAAGCGTCACGCAAGAGACCGAAGACATCAGCCATTTCGCCGCTCTGGCCGCCGACAACATACCCGTGGTGCTCGTGGCGCGCGACCTTTCCAACAAGAACTACTCGTCCGTTACTGCCGACAGCGTGGAAGCCGCCCACAGAGCCACGCGTCACCTGATAGAACAGGGCTGCCGGCGCATAGCAATCCTGTGCGGTCCGGGTCACATGAAGATGGTTGCCGACCGCAAACACGGCTACATAGACGCACTGCACGACAACCGGCTGCTCGTAAGGCCTGAATATGTGGCATACAGCGATATGGATACGTCGTCGGCAATCGACGCTACCAACACGCTGCTCGACCTGAAGGAGCGTCCCGACGGCATAATTGCGCTCAACGACACACTCCTTTTCGCCGCAATGAAGGCGGTTAAGATGCAGGGACTGGCCATTCCCGACGACATTGCGCTCATCGGCTTCAGCGATGTGGGCTATGTGGAGGACGTAACGCCCACGCTTTCCACCATCGAAGACCAGAGCCGCCTCATGGGGGAGTGCGCCTGCCAGATACTGTTCGACCACATCCGGGGCAACACCCGGCCTGTCCACAGGATAATCCCCACCATTCAGCGCATAAGACAGAGCAGCCGGCGGAAGTAGGGGCTGCATTGTAACAATGTATATACTACATTATAATGATGTGAGAACGGCATTGTAATGATGCAGGCGCCATATATAATAATGTATAGAGCCGCATTGCGATGGAAAAGGAAACGGAGAAAAGGCATAAGTCCCGCGTTTGTTCGGTGACTTATGCCTTTTCCCCGTTTATGAAGGTAGCGTTTCCGTTTATGGAAGGTAGCGTTTCCGTTTATGAAGGTAACGTTTCCGTTTATGGAAGTGCCGTTCTCCGCCGAAGGAGTGCCCGTTTCCCGTTGCGGTAGGGTAGGGCTACTCCTCCCATTCGAGCACTGCGCCGTTGGTGCGTGCCGGGTCTGCGCCCCGGTAGTCGCAGCTATAGCTGCTGCCGGTGGTGGTGCTCATGCCCACATAGCGGTTGTTCTTGAGCGACAGGAGCATGAACTGGCGGTTGAGATAGTCCTGGTAAAGGAACTCCGTGGCCTTGGTTTCGTCGGTCGTAAAGCGCACATCGCCCGGAAGACCCTCGCCGGCAATGAACACATAGCGGCCGTCGGCGCACTGCAACAGCACCTTTCCCTGCCCGCGGTCAATGAACTTGAAGCGTGCCGTGGCGGCGTTGCGGTTCTTCGTGCCGTGCATCAGGCCGTGCGGAATAGCGTCCATATAGTCGCCGCGCCCTATGTTTTTGATTGCGAAAGTCTTGCCCAGCGGGATGTATTGGCTGCGGTCGGACTCGGTTTCCACCACGGTGAAGTTGTCGAAGTCGGCATATCCGCCCTCCCTGTCCTTGGTGTTGTAGGCGAAGAGTGCCGCCCTTGAGCCTTGGAACGTGGTGAGCTGGTAGCCCAGCTTCACCTGTTGGCCTATGTCGGTGAAGTCCTTTCCGTCGGTGGAGTAGCTGTATTGCATCACGTTGTCGTCATATTTGCCGTCTATACGCAGCCAGATGCGGTTGCCTTTCGGTGCGATGGCGGTCTTGACCCGCTGGTTTGTGTTCTGGTCATACCACTTCAGGCTCAGCTCCTTGCCGTCTTTGGCCACTCCAAGCCAGCTGCACGGCTTGTTTATATTGCCCAGTCCGGCCACGTCACCGTCCTTCAGTCCCTTCAAACCCAGCTCTACCGTGGTCACGGAGCTTGGCCCTACTACCCTTTGCGTCAGTGTATTGCGTGCCCAAAGCAGCTCTTTGGCCGGCATGGTGTGCAGTCTGAGCGCCCCTTTCCGTTCGGTCAGGCTCCATTTCCCCTCCTCCGGGTTGTGGTTCCACTGCCAGATACGGTTCATCTTGCCCCCGTCGAAGTTGTCCGAACGCACGTATGGCGCATGCGGAGCTGGCGCCTTTTCTGTGGTCTGTGGCTTGAACCACGTGCGCGGAGCGCGCCCAAGGTTGCCCTCAAGCCCCACCATAGGCCATCCGTCCTGCCATGTCATTGGCATCAGACACACCGTCCGCCCTATGCTGTGGAAGTCCTGCATGAGCAAAGCCCACCACTTTCCGTCGGGAGTCTGCACTATTCCGCCCTGGTGGGCGTTGGCACAGCCGGTGGCGTTCACGTCCGGATCGGCCACAGCCACAGCCGTGTTCTCATCGGGAATGCGCTGTCTGGTGTCCTTGGTCCAGTAACCGTTGTGGTATCCGTAGGTCTCGTCGGCCTCAATCACCCTCGTTTCATACGGTCCCCAAATGCTTTTCGAGCGTGAACAGAGCGTTCTGCCGTTGGGCTTGAAGTCGGTTGAGATGAGATAGTACATCCCGTCAATCTTGTAAATGTGGTGTCCCTCGCCCACACCGTTGCCCTCCGGTATGATAGTCCGGGTGGTTTCGTCGATGGGAGCGCTCATGTCGGGCTTCAGCTCCGTACACTTCACGTTGCCGTAACCGTGGATTGCATACACCTTGCCGTCGTCGTCGAAGAGCACCGACAGGTCGTATATCCGCCCTTTCATGTTGATATGCTGCCACGGCCCCTCGGGTTTGTCGGCGATAAAGCACTGCAGGCCCTTGCCGTTGACGTTGGTGAACACATAGAACTTGCCGTTGTTGTAGCGTATGCACGGCGCCCACACTCCCTGACCGTATATTTCCTGCTTGTTTTTCAGCGAGAAACGGTCGTCGCCGAAGTCGAACCGTGGCAGGCAATAGCTGATATTCTCCCAGTTGACGAGGTCTTTCGAGTGCAGTATCACCACTCCCGGCACCGCGTGCATCGTGGTTCCGGCCAGATAGTAGTCGTCCCCCACGCACAGGATGTCGGGATCGGAAAACTCGTCGTAGAACAGAGGGTTGGTAAACGTGCCGTTGCCGTTGTCGGCAGTCCACGATGTCTTCCCGTCGGGCAGCGTCTGCGCCACGGCATCGGCCGGGTAATGTGCGGCAAAGGCAATGGCCAGTGCCAGGCAAAGCTGATAATTCCTTTTCATAATAGGCTGTTGTCTTGTCTTTTCAGTTAGAGTTTCGTTGTCGGTTGCGGCGGTTGGCCTTTGCGAAGCCAGTGCAAGCGAGGGCAATGAAAACTTGTTCTCGGATTGCCGAGCGTAGCCTGACTTATACAAAGTCAGTGCAAGCGAGGGCAATGAAAACTTGTTCTCGGATTGCCGAGCGTAGCCTGACTTATACAAAGTCAGTGCAAGCGAGGGCAATGAAAACTTGTTCTCGGATTGCCGAGCGTAGCCTGACTTATACAAAGTTACTTCTTTTTCGCGAGAATTCCGGCATTTGCGGCAAAGAAAACGCCGTGCGCCAGACGCCACAGTTTCAGTTGCTTCTGACAAACCGCCCGTTCAGCCGTCGTAAACCGCCCGTTTACGGGTGCTAAAAGGCCTGTTTACAACCCGTAAACCGCCCGCTTACGAAACTTAACCAGCCTTTTCTATTAGGAGATGTGCCTGATTTCTATACACAAACATTGCACTCCTGTCTTGAATGTTCGCCAACTTTTGGTGCGGAAAGTGAAGCGCATTTTTGGAAAGTGAAGTACAGGGTAAAGGCAGGGTAAAAGTTTTGCAACCATTTATGCCGCTTTTTGGAATAAAATACGTAGTTTTGCAGCAAAAATCTGTGGGAACCCACAAATAATTTCTGTAAACTATGCTTTTCAAGAGAAAAACCTATATAGAGAAACTCATCTCTGC
>CAVAPI010000023.1:0-27820 GCA_963590445.1 Lachnospiraceae bacterium
GACCAAGAACGAGGGCTATCAACAGCACGATTATTCCCTTCGGGCTGACCTTTCCCTCGTATGCGGGATAGTCAATCATCTTGCCCTTGTCGGCCGTTGCCGCAAGCGAAATGGAGTTTTCCTCACGCTTCTGGAGCAGCATAAGGTACAGTCCGGACTTCACTTCCTGCTGCCGTCCTATCTGTGTGAGTATCCTTTCCTGCTCAGGTGTGTTCGCCACCTTGGCCTGATACTTGCCGTATTGCGACTCTATGCTCTGCCTTTCTATGTCCTTTGCGCGGCGCGCCTGGGCGAGTGCCGTGCGTATGCTGGCCTGCAGCTCGTCGAGAGTGCCCGTGAGAGTCTGCACCTGCGGTGATATTTCGGATGCCGAACGGAGCAGACGGTTGCGGTTGAGCACGTTTTGGTTGAACGTGTTTATAAGACTTGTGGATGACGGGTCCTGCAGTCCCACGTTTGAAGGTATCACCTGATACTTGTTTTTGGGGTCGTCAATGTATTCGCGCAGGTAGTCGAGCAGCTTCATCTGGGCGTTTGCGTCCGACAACTTGGTGGAATAGGAACTCATTTGCGTCAGTGTTTCTGTCGCATCGAGCTTCAGTTGCGTCACGTTGTTGCGGCGTTTGTAGCTCTCAAGCTGGCTTTCGGTTGCGCCAAGCTCCGAGTTTATTTTCTCAAGCCGTCCGTTGATGAACGCCTCTGTCTTCTCCGCTATCTCGTTCTTGTCGGCATTTGCCTGCCTGTTGTAGCACATCGTGAGCTGCTTGAGGAAGTCTTCGCCACGTGTGGCGTCCTTGTCCTTGAGCGTAATCTGTGCTATAGAGGTTAGTTTCGACGTGGGTTCAACCGACATGGAGTTGACATATCGTGTGGCTACGGCCAATGGAGGTATCACAGTCACGTACATAGCCCTCTTTTTAAGGAAGGGCACGACATCGGGACTGGTGTTTCGCGTGAACGTAAGCGTACCCGCTACGGTATGAACCGTTGCCGGAAGGGCGCTTATCACGGCTTCGAACGGGCATTTTTGCAGCTTTCCCGTTTCCTTGTCGCGCTGATAGGCCATGCCTTCCACCGCGTAAGTGCGTCCGACCTGCTTGATTTTCAGCTTTATGGGCAGCATTGTCCTGTCCATCTCCTCGAAAGAGTTGGGGTCAATGTCCACGTTGACGGGCTGGAGGTTGTAGATAAGGCGGTTCTTCATTCGCCCTTCCTTCTTGTACTCCACGTATAGCTTGAGGTCTTTCACGGCTTCACGCGACAGAAATATGCTCCGCAGTATCTCTACCTCATTGTCTATTCCCGCACTATTGGTCATAAAACCGAGGTCTTTCATGTTGGACAGCATCTGATTCCCCATGCTTCTTGAACCTCTGGAGTCCTCTTCCTTGATAAGGATCTTGGCCGAGACTTGATACACAGGGCTTTTATAGCGCAGGTAAAACACCGCTCCGCACATGAAAATGAACAGAGACAGGACGAACCACTGCCAGTTCAGCAAGAACATCGAGTAGATTTCCTTGAAGTTGAGCGCAGACTTCTCCTCATCGTAGGCCGCCGCATCAGAGCCGTAGGCCGGCTTTGACGTTTCCTTTCCTTCCATATATTTATTCTTTCCTTTCGTTATTACTGCCGGTCTGCCCCGTTTTTGGGGGCTACACCTTATTATATATAGGCGCTGTTGTCCCGTTTCCGGGGCCCACCCCGCCGTTAAATGTTCATCAAGTACTGCCCGTAGCCGTTTTTGAGCATGGGTTTTGCCAGTTCGTGCACCTGTTCTCTGGTAATCCAGCCCTGCTTGTAGGCTATTTCCTCAAGGCATGCCACCTTCAGTCCCTGCCTTTTCTCTATCACTTCGATGAATGTGCTGGCCTCACTCAGGCTGTCGTGGGTGCCGGTGTCGAGCCATGCGAAGCCCCGTTGCAGCGGTTTCACCTTGAGGCCCTTGCGCTGGAGATACACCTGGTTTACGGTCGTTATCTCCAGCTCGCCCCTTGCGCTCGGCTTTATGTGCTTTGCTATATCGACAACGCTGTTGGGATAGAAGTAAAGCCCCACCACGGCGTAGTTTGACTTGGGCTTTTCGGGCTTTTCCTCTATGCTCAGGCAGTTTCCCTCGCCGTCAAATTCGGCCACTCCGTAGCGTTCCGGGTCGTTGACGTAGTATCCGAACACCGTGGCCTGCCCGTTCTTTTCGGCATTGTCCACGCTTTCCTTGAGCAGCCCGGAAAACCCGCCTCCGTAGAAGATGTTGTCGCCGAGCACAAGGCATACGCTGTCGTTGCCGATGAACTGTTCACCTATAATGAAAGCCTGCGCCAGACCGTCGGGAGAGGGCTGTTCGGCATACTCAAACCTCACTCCAAGGCCGCTGCCGTCGCCGAGCAGACGCCGGAAACCGGGCAGGTCGTGAGGCGTGCTGATGATGAGAATGTCCCTAATGCCGGCCAGCATGAGCACAGACACGGGGTAATAGATCATGGGCTTGTCGAATATGGGTATAAGCTGCTTGCTTATGCCCTTGGTAATGGGGTACAGCCGAGTGCCGCTGCCGCCCGCCAGCACAATGCCTTTCATCTTGGTTGTTTTGTTGGGGTTGTTTTTATTCTGCAAAGGTAGTGCTTTTTCCTTATTACACGCAAGGTTGTCCAAAACATTTTGGCAGGAAAGCGGCGGAAAGCGGCATTACGGCGGGAAAAAGGCGGCAGTCCGTGCCGGGCCCCGGCACGTTTGGAGAGATGCCGAAGTTCTGTCAGAGGAGCGAAACCGCACTGTCCGCATGGCAAAACGCCACGTTTTTGTGGGGCAAAAGGCGGTTTTGCAACCCGTTGGCAGCCAGTTTGTTCCAAAAACCGCCGGGCTGCGGGCAGGAAACGGCAGGGTTACGCACCGCAAACGGTCGGTTTACGATGCCTAAACGGGCAGGTTTCCTGTGGCAAACAGCCGGGTTGTGCCAAGGCAGCGGCGGAGCGGTTTTCAAAAAAGCGTGAAAAACACTGCACGGCACACCGATTTAAGACGGGAAACCACACCGATTGTTCCGAAAAATACGTACCTTTGCAGCCGTAAACAGTGAGGCCGGAGCACCCAACTGCGTGGTTTACAGAAACATTCCGGACCACCGGCAGCCGCCAACGGCCTCCGCACCATACAGAACAGCATGAGTATAATATCGAAACTTATCGGGCGGAAGTCCGAAAACCAACAGAAAGCAGGGGGGATGGAGGATTTCATGACCCTGATAAGAGTGTATTTCCAGGCCGCAATAGCCGCCGAAGCCGGCATAACCAACCTTGCCGCACTTCCCGACCTGCGGGTGTTCAAGACCACACTGCACGTTCCCACGCTCAACAACAAGCTCGGCATGGGCGAAAAGGCGCGCTGCAGGAAAATGCTAAAGGAGATTTACGGCGTCGGCGACAGCTTTTTCAAGGAAATAGACCAGAGTGTGCACCGCCATTGCCGCAAGATACAGGACGTACAGCCCTACCTTCTGCAGTTCCAGTCGCTCGCCCAGGAACTTATGATGCTCGTCGGCAACCTGATGAAGTTCAAGTTGCGTCTGCCGTCCTTTATGAAAAAAGCCCTTTACACGATGACCGAGAAGACCGTAAGCGACATCTTCAACAAGAACGACTATAAGGACATGAGCGTGATGAAGGCAGTTGTGGCCGTCAGGGAATACTCCCGCCGGTTGGGATTTACGCAGAAATGGACCACAGACTTCGTGTTCAACGTAGTGATGCTGGCCAAGAAAGAACCCAGGCCAAAGGACGGCGACACGGGAAAAGCCCCCGCAAAGTAGCCTGGCGCAGGGAAGCCCGGCCAAGCGGCCAAGGTACTGGATGGAAGCCGCGTCTTGGATATTAAAAAACATTAATATAAAAACGCCGCAAAGGGCTTTCTCGCAGAAAAACTTTACCTTTGTAAAGACTAAAAGGGTCGTCCTATGAACTCCAAAGAGCAAACTCTGGCAACGTTTCAGGCACGAGTGCGGCAGATGATACTCCGGTTCCGGCAGCTGGAAAAGGAGAACAACGAGCTGTACACCATGCTTGACCAGCACGAGAAAGCCATTGCGGAGCTGAAAAACAGGCTCGACGAGAAGACCCGCGAGTATGACTCCCTGAAGACGGCGAGGATGATAGGAATATCAAGCGGCGACATAGCCTCCACCAAGGAACGGCTGGCGCAGCTTATCCGGGACATCAACAGATGCATAACCGTCCTGACAGAACAAAAGGAAGGATAAGACGGATGGCAGAAGAGAACAACGGGAAACTACATATACGTCTGCACGTTTACGACGAGGAGATGGATGTCAATATTGACCGCAGCGAAGAGGAATACTATCGGGCTGCGGCAAAGATGATAACCGAACGCTACAACAAATACGCGCCGATGTATAAAGGGCGCAAGAGCGACCATGCGATTGCGTTAATGGTGCTCATAGACATCGCACTGCGCTACCAGAAGGAGTGCAAGCGCAATGACACCGCCCCCTATGACGATATTCTCAAAAGCCTGACTGCCGAACTGGAAGACGCACTCGGAGACAAACGGTGAGAATATTAACAACTTTATAAACTTAATTATTTATATGCAAACGATAGTAGTGGCATTGATCGCCCTCATAGCAGGGGGTATCGGTGGTTATCTCGTTTTCCGATATATACTGAAAGGAAAATACAACGGGATGATAGCGGCCGCCAACAAGGAAGCGGACGTGATGAAAGAGAAGAAACTCCTGGAGGTTAAGGAGAAGTTCCTGAACAAAAAGAGCGAGCTGGAGAAAGAGATACAGACAAGAAACCAGCACATACAGCAAAGCGAAAACAAGCTGAAGCAGCGCGAAATAGCCCTCAGCCAGAAACAGGAGGAGCTGGGACGGCGCAAAAGCGACCTCGACGGACAGCAGACACGCATAGACAACGAGAAGAAACTGCTGCAGATGCGCCACGAAGAGCTTGAGAAACTGCAGTTGCAGGAGCGCGCCAAGCTCGAGGAAGTGTCGGGCCTGAGTGCGGAAGACGCCAAGCAGCGGCTCGTGGAGGCCATGAAGGACGAGGCGAAGACCGACGCCCAGAGCTATATCAACGAGATTATGGACGAGGCAAAGCTCAACGCAAACACCCAGGCGCGCAAGATAGTGATACAGACCATACAGCGCGTGGCCACCGAAACGGCCATCGAGAACAGCGTGAGCGTGTTCCACATAGACAACGACGAGGTGAAAGGACGCATCATAGGCCGTGAAGGCCGCAACATCCGTGCTCTTGAGGCCGCCACAGGCGTGGAGATTGTGGTTGACGACACCCCTGAAGCCATCGTCATAAGCGCATTTGACCCCATCCGCCGCGAGGTTTGCCGCCTGGCACTCCACCAGTTGGTGGCCGACGGGCGCATACATCCGGCACGCATCGAGGAGGTTGTGCAGAAGGTAAAGAAGCAGTTGGAGAACGAAGTGATAGAGACAGGCAAACGCACCGCCATAGACCTTGGCATACACGGACTGCACCCGGAGCTTGTGCGCATCATCGGCAAGATGAAATACCGCAGCTCCTACGGCCAGAACCTGCTGCAGCACGCACGCGAAACGGCCAACCTCTGCGCAGTAATGGCCTCCGAGCTGGGACTGAACCCCAAGAAAGCGAAGAGAGCCGGCCTGTTGCACGACATCGGAAAGGTGCCTGACGAGGAGAGCGAGCTGCCCCACGCACTCTACGGAGCCAAGATAGCCGAGAAATACAAGGAGAAGCCGGACATCTGCAACGCCATTGCGGCTCACCACGACGAGTGCGAGATGAACACACTGCTCGCCCCGATAGTGCAGGTGTGCGACGCTATCAGCGGCGCAAGGCCGGGTGCGCGCAGGGAAATAGTCGAGGCATACATCAAGAGGCTGAACGATTTGGAGGCCATAGCCATGAGTTATCCCGGCGTGACCAAGACCTACGCCATACAGGCCGGCCGCGAACTGCGCGTAATCGTTGGCGCTGACAAGATGGACGACAACGAAAGCGAGGCTCTGTCGGGCGAGATAGCCAACAAGATACAGAACGAAATGACCTATCCGGGTCAGGTTAAGATAACCGTAATCCGCGAGACACGAAGCGTGGCCTACGCAAAATAGCAGCGCAACTTGCGCAGAGCAAGACCGTAAAGCCCCGGAGCAATGCGGGAAGCATGCGGAACAGCAGCGCAACTTGCGCAGAGCAATGCGGGAAGCATGCGCTTCAGAGAATTGAGGTGGACGGGTTTCATACCTGTCCACCTCTCTTTATTACGCGCGCGAAGGCGGTTGGCGGATGCTGTCCAACGGCCGCCGCACGCCAGTTTGCCGCCTTTTGTGTGACAAAACGAATAAATTTATCGCTTTTCCTTGCACATTTCAACCAAAAAGCGTAATTTTGCAAACAAAGATAAAGCAAACGAGCGGCAAAAGAACTGTTCTTAATTGCCCGAATACAGCTTATCTTCTGCAAACAAAACAAGGAGCAACGACATGACAAGCGGCAACTCTTACTTTTACAGCTTCTATTTTTACTTTGCATGGCAGTGCGAAGCGGGAAGTTGCGTGTAGAGTTCAACTTATGAGACAGATAGTTTAGACATTAAATATCTACGTTCAAAATCCCGCTTCATAACCACATGAGGCGGGATTTTCCGTAAGATACGAACGCAAGAAGAACAGATACAGGACATGAAACGAATAGCCATACAAGGCATGACGGGCTGTTTCCACGACATAGCCGCCCACCAGTACTTCGAGGGGGAGCAACTCCAGATAGTGTGCTGCCCCACTTTCGAGGACGTTTTCGCCAACATACGCAAAGATCCCACCATGATAGCAATGATTGCCATAGAGAACACCATCGCGGGAAGCCTGCTTCACAACTATGAACTGCTGCGCGCTTCGGGCACAACGGTCGTCGGCGAGCACAAACTGCACATCTCGCACTGCATATGCTGTCTGCCTGATGACGGCTGGGACACTGTTTCCGAGGTTCATTCCCACCCGGTAGCCCTCATGCAGTGCCGGGATTTCCTCGCAAAGCACACGGGTATCAAGGCCGTAGAGGCCGAGGACACGGCAGGAGCGGCCCAGATGATAGCCGAAAACGGGCACAAGGGATGGGCTGCAATATGCAGTTCCGATGCGGCAAGGCTCTACGGACTGAAGATACTTGAAGACCATATAGAGGACAACAAGCACAATTACACCCGCTTCCTCGTGGTCTGCGACCCGCACAAGGCCGACTTCCTGCGCCAACTGGAGCACACCGACAAGTCAAGTCTGGTGTTTTCACTCCCCCACGAGGAGGGTTCGCTCTCGCAGGTGCTCAGCATACTGTCGTTCTACCGCATCAATCTGACCAAAATACAGTCGCTTCCCGTCATCGGACACGAGTGGGAATACATGTTCTATGTGGATGTTACATACGACAACATAACGCGCTACCGCCAGAGTATCGACGCGATAGTGCCGCTAACCAAGGAACTGAAGATATTGGGAGAGTACAGAAATGGAAAACAGACAGCATAGATGCATACAGCCGGCCGGCCGGCTGGCACTGGTGAGTGAATACTATTTCAGTCGCAAACTGAAGGAAGTGGCGCAGCTGAACGCCGAGGGATGCGACATAATCAGCCTTGCCATAGGCAGTCCCGACATGCCTCCGTCGGCGGAAACGGTGGAGAAGCTGTGCGAAGTGGCACGACAACCGGATGCTCACGGCTACCAACCCACGACTGGAACGCCCGAACTGCGCAAGGCAATGGCAGGGTTTTACAAGCGGTGGTACGGTGTTGACCTCGACTACCGCACGGAAATCCAGCCGCTAATCGGCTCTAAAGAGGGCATACTCCATGTCACTCTGGCCTTTGTCAACCCCGGTGACGAGGTGTTAGTGCCCAATCCGGGCTATCCGACCTACACTTCGCTGAGCAAAATACTTGGGGCTAAGGTGGTAAACTATGACCTTGACGGGAACAACGGTTGGCAACCAGACTTCAAAGCGTTGGAACAGATGGACCTGAGCCGCGTGAAACTGATGTGGACCAACTATCCCAACATGCCAACAGGGGGAGACGCGCGCATGGAAACCTACGAAAAGCTCGTGGATTTCGCCCTCCGGCACGGCATAGTCGCGGTGAATGACAACCCCTACTCGCTCATTCTCAACGACCGTCCGCTGTCTTTGCTCCAAGTAAACGGTGCGAAAGACTGCTGCATAGAGTTCAACTCAATGTCGAAAAGCCACAATATGCCGGGCTGGCGTGTCGGTATGTGCGCGTCAAACGCCGAGTTCATAAGCTGGATACTAAAGGTTAAGAGCAATATAGACAGCGGTACGTTCCGTGGAATACAGCTTGCGGCGGCGGAAGCCTACAACAATTCAGACGAATGGCACCGCACGGCCAACGTGGAGACCTACCTTGCGCGCCGGAAGTATGCCGAAAGCATCATGGAAGCGCTTGGCTGCCGGTACGACAAGAGTCAGGTAGGCATGTTCCTCTGGGGCAGTATTCCCGAAAAATACGCCGATGCGGAGGAACTGACCGAACGTGTGCTGCATGAGGCTCGTGTGTTTATCACTCCCGGATTTATCTTCGGCACAAACGGAAAGCGGTATATACGCATATCACTGTGCGCCAAAGAGGACAAACTCCGCCTTGCGCTTGACCGAATCGCCCAAGTTGGCGGATGGAAATGACCGGATACGCAACACAAGTGGCATATACAATTAATGTAAGGGCATAAAGTTATAATGCGAAACGCATATATGGCAAAGCCAAACCGCCGCAATGGCAACAGAAAATCATAAAAACAGCAACAATATGGAAATGGAATTAGAACTGAAACCGCTCAACCTGCCGAGCGACAACGCACGTCCTTTCGTCATTGCAGGACCGTGTTCGGCCGAGACAGAGGAACAAGTAATGACCACAGCGCGCCAACTGGCCGGCAAAGGCTGCCACATGTTCCGCGCCGGAGTATGGAAACCGCGCACCAAACCGGGCGGTTTCGAGGGAAACGGCGAGGCTGCGCTGCCGTGGATGAAGCAAGTGCATGAGGAAACGGGTATGCTTGTGGCAACCGAAGTGGCCACTCCCGAACACGTGGAGCTGGCCTTGAAGTACGGAATCGACATCCTTTGGGTCGGAGCGCGCACCTCTGCCAACCCATTTGCCATGCAGGCACTGGCCGACTCGCTGCGTGGCGTTGACGTACCCGTGTTTGTGAAGAACCCAGTCAACCCGGATCTTGAGCTGTGGGTCGGGGCTTTGGAGCGTATCAACCAGGCTGGCATCAAGAGGCTGGGCGCTATTCACCGTGGTTTCTCCAGTTACGACAAGAAAATATACCGTAACCTGCCCATGTGGCAGATACCTATCGAGCTGCACCGCCGTATTCCTGACCTTCCCATCATCTGTGACCCCAGCCATATCGGCGGACGGCGCGAGCTGATTGCCCCCTTGTGCCAACAGGCCATGGACTTGGGCTTTGAAGGACTTATAGTTGAGAGCCACTGTGACCCGGACAAGGCATGGAGCGATGCCAAACAGCAGGTGACACCCGACGTTCTGGACTACATTCTCGGGCTGCTTGTGGTGCGCAGCGAGACCTATTCCACAGAGGGAATAAACCAGTTGCGCGGCCAAATAGACGAACTTGACAACCAGCTCATGGAGCTTCTCGCCAAGCGAATGCGCGTCTGCCGTGAGATAGGGCAGTACAAAAAGGAACACAACATGACCGTTCTCCAGGCGGCACGCTACAATGAAATACTCGAAAAGCGCGGTGCTCAGGGTGCTCTCTGCGGCATGGACGCTGAGTTTGTGGCCAAGGTGTTCGAGAATATCCATGAGGAATCGGTGCGCCAACAGATGGAAATAATCAACAAATAGAGTGTGTTGCGCCAGCGAAGCCAATGTTTCGCTGGCGCAACACTGATTTTAGAACTTTCAACGCAGAGGTTTAGGCTTTCATTGCAGGGCTTAAACGTACAGACACACAGGAAAAACGACTGAAAAGATGAGGATTTTAGTGATGGGAGCAGGCAAGATGGGCAGCTTTTTCCTTGACTTGCTGAGCTTTAACCATGAGACTGCCGTATATGAAAAGGACGCCAAGCGGATGCGGTTCACCTATAATTGCCAGCGCATGACCACGCTTGACGAGGTAAAAGAGTTCAAGCCGGAACTCGTAATCAATGCCGTTACGGTGAAATACACCATCGCCGCATTCAAGGAAATCCTGCCCTTCCTGCCCCCAGACTGTCTGGTCAGCGACATCGCATCGGTGAAAACCGGACTGGAAGAGTTCTACTTGCAGTGCGGACACCCCTATGTCAGCACCCATCCGATGTTCGGTCCCACCTTCGCAAACCTCAATCAGCTGAGCGAAGAGAACGCCATTATAATCAAGGAGGGCGACTATATGGGGCGTATCTTCTTCAAAGACCTGTACCAGCAGCTCGGTCTGAACATCTACGAATACACGTTTGACGAGCACGACCGCACCGTTGCCTACTCGCTGAGCATCCCGTTCGTGAGCACATTCGTGTTTGCTGCGGTGATGAAGCACCAGGATGCGCCCGGCACAACGTTCAAACGCCACATGAAAATAGCCAAGGGAGTGCTCAACGAAGACGACTATCTGTTGCAGGAAATACTCTTCAACCCCTACACGGGCGACCAAGTGAGGCGCATAGACGAGCAGTTGCGCGAGCTGATAGCCATCATTGACAACAAGGACTCAAAGGCAATGAAGGCCTATCTCGACAAGATTCGCGGCAATATCCGGCGCGACATCGAGTGAAAACGGCCGGGTTACGCCCCGCAAACAGCCTGTTTGCCGAGCGTAAAAGGCCGCTTTACGGAGCGCAAACAGCCGCTTCACGCTTTTCGGCACGGTGTTTGCCGTACAAAAACACACGACATCACAACTGAAACACACTAAGACATGGCAGCAGGCAAATGGATTGGAGGCTTTCTCGGCTGGATTACCGGAGGGCCGCTCGGCGCTCTGGCGGGCATAGCCATAGGGGCTTTGTTCGACTACGGCATGGATTCCGTCAACACGGAGGGCAATTCCGGCACGTTCAACTACGCCGGCGGACGCGGCGAAAGGCCGCCCTACGAGGGACAGCGCAACAGTTTCCTGTTCTCACTGCTCGTACTTGCTTCGTATATCATCAAGGCTGACGGACGCGTGATGCACTCCGAGATGGAGATAGTGCGCCGCTTCCTGCGCCAGAACTTCGGCGAGGGGGCCGTAACCCAAGGCGAAGACATACTGAAACGGCTGTTTGACGAGCAGAAAAGGCAAGGGCCTTACGCCTTCAAGACCACGGTCCAGGACTGCTGCGCGCAGATTTCGGCCAACTTGGACTACTCCCAGCGGCTGCAACTGCTCAACCTGCTTGTCATAATAGCCCAGGCCGACGGCACAGTGCCGCCGGAAGAGATTGCCGCATTGGAGGATTGCGCCCGCTGGATGGGACTTTCACGTGCGGATATGGACTCCATGCTCAATCTGAAAGGCGATTCTCTTGACGACGCATACAAGGTTTTGGGTGTCCAGCCGTCGGCTTCCGACGACGAAGTGCGCCGTGCCTACCGCCGCCTCGCCCTCCAGCACCACCCCGACCGTGTGGCTACGCTCGGCGAAGACATCCGTAAGGCTGCCGAAAAGAAGTTTCAGGAGATAAACGAGGCCAAGGAACGGGTGTTCAAGGCACGCGGCATGTAAGCCGGCGTGCCTTTTTCGCATCAAAACCATACGGGCCGTATTTCGAAATCATTGGCTCTGGGGGTCAATGCCAGAAGCATTGAGCCTCAGGACTGCACTCCTTTATTCCCAAACCCGGAGGCTGTGAGCCTCAAGACCCGCGTTGTGGTTTCGCCAACCCGAAACCTGTTGTCTGTCCTTTCGCCGATTAGCCAAAGGATACTGCCGCTTGCGTCGGCCACAACCATCTGTCTGCGCTTCTCAAACAGCGTCTTCTTGCGGTCTGTGAGGTAGTCGCTGACGAGCCGGAAGCCCGTCATGCCGAACGGGACGAACCTGTCGCCGGTGGCACAGGGGCGCAGTGTGAGCGGGAACTTCACGCCCTTCATGTCCAAAGTGGCCGCCATGGGCGAGCGGCTTGGCCGGAAAGAAGCGCCAACACAGACAGTTTCCACCCGCAAGGAAATCTTTTCACCATTCAAGGACACTCTTTCGCCGTGCGAAACGGCCTTGCCGTCACCCAAAGCCGCCCTTCCGCCGATACGGTAAAGCCCTTCTTCCGGCAGCAGCAATGGCTTCGGCGCTTCCCAATGCCGTTCTATCAGTATGTTCCCGCGGTCGAAAAGCAGGTCATGTGTGCCGGACTGGAACATTTTTCCTGTGGGTGCCGACAGATTACCGTACACTTGCGCTATCGTCTGCGGCTGAAATCCGTAGCGTTTCAGTATGTCATACAATACGCTTTCGGGCGATACTTGCTCCGAAAGCCGTGCCACGCTGACCGTAGCCCCGTCGTTTCCCACCTCCGCAACGGCCTCCACGCTGCCGGCAATGGCTCTGTCATACACCTTCACCGCCTCGCTTATGCGCTCCGAAGTGGCGGACAGGCTCATGTCGGCACTGGGGTTTATGTTCCTAAGCAGCGGCATTACGTTAAGGCGCAGCTTGTTTCTCACCACGTCGGCCTCCAGATTTGTGCTGTCAGTGACGTAGTCCTGGCCGAGACTTGCCAGGTAGCCCTCTATATCCCTGCGGCTGAGGCACAGCAGGGGGCGCACTATCCGCCCGTTGACAGGCCGTATGCCGCAAAGACCGTGCAGCCCTGTGCCCCGCAGGAGGTTGATAAGCATGGTTTCTACGCTGTCTTCACGATGGTGAGCCACGCATACGGCATCCAAACCGAGGTCGTCCAACAGCCGCATGAAGTAGGAATAGCGCAAGTCGCGCGCCGCCATTTCGATGCTGACCCGGTGGGCTGCGGCATAGGAACGGGTGTCGAAATGAGCCAGATGCAGGGGTACGCCCTGACGGGAGCAAAGGTTGCGCACGAAGAGTTCGTCCCTGTCCGACTCTTCACCGCGCAGACGGAAGTTGCAGTGAGCCGCCTCAATGCGGTAGCCCAGCCGTTTCAGCACGAGCAACAGCGCCACACTGTCGGCTCCGCCGCTCAGTGCCACGAGGCAACCGCCCTCCTTGCGGAGCATCTTGTGGCGGCTGATGTATTCCGAAACGGTTTTTTCCATCATGCCGATTATCGTTCAAAGGTGCAGAACCCGCGGATTTCCACATTGCCGGGCCACGGTTTCCGTCCGCAAATCACTCCACATACAGCACCAGTCCCTTCAGGTATTCGCCCTCAGGGTGGTAGATATTGACCGGATGGTCGGCAGGCTGGTGCAGCTGGTGGAGTATTCTCACGCTGCGTCCGGCCAGTGTGGCAGCCGTAAACACGGCGTTGCGGAAATTGTCCTTGGTCACTACCTGGCTGCAGGAGAACGTGAAGAGTATGCCGCCGGGCTGTATCTTCTCCAGAGCCTTGGCGTTCAGGCGGGTGTAGCCCTTGAGTGCGTTCTTCAAAGCCGCCCTGTGCTTGGCGAAAGCCGGCGGGTCGAGCACTATCAGGTCGTACCGTTGGCCTGTCCCGTCGAGGTATTTGAAGGCGTCATCGCAGTAGGCTTCGTGCCGCGGGTCGCCCGGAAAGTTCAGCCCGACGTTGGCTTTGGTCAGCTCTATGGCCTTGGCCGAACTGTCAACCGAGTGAACCAGCTCCGCACCTCCGCGCATTGCGTAGAAAGAGAAGCCGCCCGTGTAGCAGAACATGTTGAGTACACGCCTTCCGTGTGCGTACTTTTCGAGCAGCGAACGGTTCTCCCTCTGGTCAACAAAGAAGCCTGTCTTCTGCCCCTTCAGCCAGTCCACATGGAATTTCAGGCCGTTTTCCATGGCTATGTCGTCCTTGCTTCCGCCGCAGACGAAGCCGTTTTCCTGTCCGAGTCCGGCCTTGAAGGGCAGGGTTGTCTCGCTTTTGTAGAACACGTTGGCTATCCGCCCGTCCATAACCGCCATCAGCTCCTCGGCAATGGTCTCCCTGCAAACGTGCATGCCCACACTGTGAGCCTGCATCACGGCGGTCTGGCCGTAAATATCGACCACAAGTCCGGGCAGACGGTCGCCCTCGCCGTGCACAAGGCGGTAGGTGTTGTTCATCCGGTTGTCGGCTATGCCTATGGCAATGCGCATTTGGAGCGCGCTCTCTAACCGCTTGCGCCAGAACGAACCGTCTATCCGCTCGTCGTCAAACGACAGTATGCGCACTGCAATCGAGCCTATCTGGTAGTGCCCGACGGCTATAAAGTCGCCCTTGAAGGTCAGTACGCGGACGAAGTCGCCCTCCTCCAGTCCCTCGTCGGCACGCTGTATGGCTCCTGAAAACACCCACGGGTGGAAGCGGAGCAGGCTTTCCTCCTTGCCTTTCTTAAGATATATCTGCTTTAACATGGTCGTTTCCCTCCTCTACCGTTACCAGTTCATAGTCGCCGGTGGCCTCCAGCCGCTGCAGTTCCTCGTAGAGACGTATGCAAGTCCATGCGTCTGTGGCTGCATACTGCTTCTGTTTCTCTGTCAGGATGTCCGCGTCCCAGTTGGTAAGCCGCTGCCCCTTGCTTATCTTCTGCCCGAAAAAGTTGGCGTAGAGCTTCTGCAGGCTCATGTCCTCCACGCCTATTTCGCTCACGTGATGCTGCAGATCGATGAACGAACCCGGCGTGAAAGCGGCCACATGGTGCAGCATAAGCAGGTCGTCATGCAGCGACAGGCCCACCTTGGGCACGGTCTTGTCCTCCAGAAGGCGTATTATTGCTGGCGACATCCCGGTGTGCTTCAGTCTGAAAAGGAAGCACACGTCGTGCGAAGACACCTGGAGGAGCGACACCGTGTGGTGCACTCCCTTCTTGAAAGCGGGGCGTGTCTCGGTGTCGATGCCCAGTATGGGTTGCGAAAGCAGGTAATCCACGGCCCTGTCGGCCTCGTCGGCTGACAGCACCACAACTATTCTGCCCTCAAAAACTACCGGCGGCAACTGCCCGATCAGCCGTTTGTCATATTTGTTGTATATGGTTTTCTTCATAATTGCGTAAAAAGACGGAGCGGCAGACGGCAGTTTCCCATATAAAAACAGAGAGAACGAGCGCAATGAAAGCCTGTTTTCACATTGCCGAGTGCAGCTTAGCTTATGCAAAGCTAATGCAAACGAGCGCAATGAATGCCTGTTTTCACATTGCCGAGTGCAGCTTAGCTTATGCAAAGGTACGCAAAAACGTTGGGCAGACATTACGTTTCCGCAAAAAGTTTGGCCGCACGGCAGTGCCGGAGCGGCAATCCGGGCGGCGGAACGGAGAGGCCGGAAACAGCGGCAGAACGGGTTGCCGCCGGCAAACCGCCCGCTTACGCATCACAAACCGCCCGTTTGCGGGTGGCAAACCGCCCGTTTACGACCCGCAAACGGGCGGTTTTCCGAGCGCAGCTGCATCTTCCTGACACACAGGGGCGTACATTGCGCCCCGGAATGCGGCCTTCTTGCGACGGCAAAGTTGCCGGCAAAGCCGACAAAAAAGGCGGGGTTTATGGCAAAATGTGACATTTTTAAGTTACTTTTGCAGCACAAAAGAAACAGAAGAATGGTAAAGAGAAGGAAAGCCAACCATACATCCTCACTGACAGAAGCACTGGGTTTCAGAAACATCTTCCAGAACGAGAAGCTGAAATTCGTACTCGGATTCCTGTTACTGGCCGTTACGGTATATCTGACCTGGTCGTTCATCTCGTTCTTCTCCACGGGCAACGCCGACCAGAGCGCAATAGAGGCCCCCAAGGCCGGCGAGATGCTCAACGCCAACGGCGAATACGCCAACAGCTGCGGGTCGGTTGGCGCACGCGCGGCCTACTTCTTCGTGAAGCGGTGCTTCGGTTTCCCGGCCTTCCTCATACCGTTTTTCCTCTTTCTCGCGGCCATAAAGCTCATGCGGGCATACGAGGTGAACCTGCTCAAGTGGTTCTTCGGCACGGCCATAGTGATGGAATGGGCGTCGGTAACGCTGGCCAAATTCTTCGCACCCCTGTTCTCTGACAGCTGCTACAACCCCGGCGGCGACCACGGAGCGTATGCCGCCCGGTATATAGAGAACCTTGTGGGCACGCCGGGACTTACGGTAATTCTCATAGCGGGCGCAATTGCGTTCCTCACATACATCAGCGCCGAGACCATATACGTGGTGCGCAAGCTGCTGAACCCCTCGTTCTTCTTCAACAAGATACCCTTCAAGGTCGGCATAGGCTCCAGCGGCGACGACAGCCGCAGCAACCGGGCGAAGGAAGACGGGCAGTACGGGGGCGCAGACATTGTGGAAGACCCCGAAACCTTTGACGACCCGATGACGCAGGTGGTGACCTTCGACGACGGAAACGCCCCCTCCGGCAACGGGAAAGACTCCACCGCCGCCCGCGAAGGCAAGCCCCTTGCGGCTGCAAAGGCGGCAGATGCGGCGGCGGGCGACAATGACATGACAGTGGAAGTGGGCAAGGACGAGGAGAAAGCCGACGGCACAGGACTCGTGAAGGTGCAGGCGGACGGCGAAGAACTGGCGCCCTACGACCCCAAGCGCGACCTTGAGAACTACCATTACCCCACGCTCGACCTGCTGAAGAAGTATGACAACGACGGGAAACCGTACATCGACATGGCCGAACAGACCAAGAACAAGAACAGGATAGTCGAGGTGCTGCACAATTTCGGGGTGGAAATCAGCTCCATCAAGGCCACTGTCGGCCCCACAATCACGCTCTACGAGATAACACCCGCCCAGGGAGTGCGCATATCCCGCATCCGGAACCTCGAAGACGATATAGCCCTGAGCCTGTCGGCGCTGGGCATACGCATCATAGCGCCCATTCCCGGCAAGGGAACCATAGGTATAGAAGTGCCCAACGCCAAGGCCAACATCGTATCCATGGAGAGCATACTCAACTCCAAGAAGTTTCAGGAGACCGCAATGGAGCTTCCCTGCGCCATAGGCAAGACTATCACCAACGAAGTGTTCATGTTCGACCTCGCAAAGATACCCCACCTGCTCGTGGCCGGCGCCACAGGACAGGGAAAGTCGGTGGGTCTGAACGCCATAATCACCTCGCTGCTCTACAAGAAGCATCCCGCAGAACTGAAGATAGTGCTGATAGACCCCAAAAAGGTGGAGTTCAGCATCTACAGCTCCATCGCCAACCACTTCCTGGCCAAGGTTCCCGACGACGATGAGGAGCCTATCATAACGGATGTGACCAAGGTGGTGCGCACACTCAACAGTCTGTGCAAGGAAATGGACACCCGCTACGACCTGTTGAAGATAGCCGGAGCACGAAACATAAAGGAATACAACAAGAAGTTCACCGCCCGGCAGCTCAACCCGGAGCACGGCCACCGCTATATGCCATACATAGTGGTGGTAATCGACGAGTTCGGCGACCTGATAATGACCGCCGGCAAGGAGATAGAGCTGCCCATAGCGCGCATAGCCCAGCTCGCGCGGGCCGTAGGCATACACATGGTGATAGCCACGCAACGGCCCACCACCACGATAATCACGGGTAACATCAAGGCAAACTTCCCCGGACGCATCGCATTCAAGGTAAGTGCGATGATTGACTCGAAGACTATCCTCGACCGTTCGGGCGCAAACCAGCTGATAGGGCGCGGAGACATGCTATTCCTCAACGGCAACGAGCCGGTGCGTGTGCAGTGTGCTTTCGTCGATACGCCCGAAGTGGAGCGCATCAACCAGTTCATTTCACAACAGCAAGGCTACCTCACGCCGTTTGAACTGCCCGAACCCGACTCCGACAACGGCGACGGCGAGGGCGGCGCAGCCGACGTCGACCTGATGCATCTCGACTCCATGTTTGAAGAAGTGGCGCGCATGATAGTGCTTAACCAGTCGGGCAGCACCAGTTCCATACAGCGCAAGTTCTCCATAGGCTACAACCGTGCCGGCAGACTGATGGACCAGATGGAAAAGGCGGGCATTGTCGGGCCGGCAATAGGCAGCAAGCCGCGCGATGTGCTCATTCAGGACGAGGTAAGCCTAAGCAATCTGCTGGCCAACCTGAGGAGATAGCGCTATACATTATTATATACAGGACAAGAAAGATTGTATATAGGGGCAAAATGGCTTGCTCCTGAAAATAAAATAGATTACCTTTGCGGACAAAAGCATACCTTTCCAGCCTGCAGGCAGGCCGGCTGCAGCCTGAAAAAAGGCCGGCCTCCACAGGCAAAGGCAAAGGACACCTGTCGGAAAGAGACAACATGAGGAGACTGTTATATCTGGTTCTGGCACTGTCACTGACAGTCTGCCACACCGCAGCGGCACAAACGGCACGCAATGTGCTCGACAAAACGGCGGCAGCCCTGGGCAACAAGGGCGGCGTGTCGGCACGTTTCACCGTAAAGAGCGCCCGATACGGCAACACAAGCGGCACTATCTGCATGAAAGGGCGCAAGTTTCACGCCACGACCCCAACGGCCACGGTATGGTTTGACGGACATACGCAGTGGACATACATGAAGCGCAACGACGAAGTGAACGTCAACAACCCCTCGGAGGGCGAGCTGCAGGCCATCAACCCGTACAACTTCATATATATGTACAAGTCCGGCTACTCCTGCTCCATGACTTCCAGTGGCGGGAAATACCAGATACACCTCAAGGCCACGGGCAACAAGCAGATAAAGGAAATGTATGTCACCGTGGACAAGAAGAGCTACGTGCCGTCACAGATACGGATGCTGCAAGGAAAGGCATGGACCACGATAGACATTGCCGGCTTCAAGAAGGCCAACCTCGCCGACGGTGCCTTCCGCTTCAACTCCCGCGACTTCCCGTCGGCCGAGGTGATAGACCTGCGGTGACGCTTTCCACTCAAAAACCGGGACGCAAACCTGCAAAGAAACACTATAAAGCTACTGAATATGAACAAGAGAACTCTGCTACTGGGCTTTGCCCTGCTCGCCATTGCGCTGTCTGCCACTACCAATGCGGCGGCCAAGAAGAAGCAAACGATGAAACACTACCTGTTTGCCTACTTTACAGGCAACGCACCCGACAAGGAACAGGTGTGCTATGCGGTGAGTGACGACGGCTTTAACTACACTCCGCTCAACGGAGGACGGCCGATTATAGGCAGCGACACCATCGCTTTGGCCAAGGGAGTGCGCGATCCGCACATACTGAGGGGCGAAGACGGACTCTTCTACATGGTCGTTACCGACATGAGATGCTCGCTCGGATGGACAAGCAACCGCGGCATTGTGCTGCTGAAGTCGCGCGACCTTATTCACTGGGAGCACCACACAGTGCATTTCCCCGACCGCTTCAAGGGCACGAACTTTGCCAACGTGACCCGCGTGTGGGCGCCGCAGACAATCTACGACAAGGCTGCGGGCAAGTATATGGTGTATTTCTCGCTGCTAACCAACGACGGCACGATTCCATACGACAAGGTTTTCTACTGCTACGCCAACGCTGACTTCAGCGACTTGGAGACTTCGCCCGTCGTACTGTTCGACTACAAGGAGCCAAGCATCGACACAGACATCGTACAGGACAAGGACGGCACCTACCACCTGTTCTTCAAGACCGAGCAAGACCGCAAGCACAAGGGAATAAAGAAGTACACTTTCACCGATCTACATGCGCCTGACACGTGGAAACTGCGTCCCGGCTTCTGCGAAGTGACCAAGAGAGACGTCGAGGGGGCGGGGGTTTTCCCGTTGATTGAGGGCGGCTGGTGTCTCATGTACGACTGTTACCGCGACCATCACTACCAGTTTGCCAAGAGCAACGACCTCGACACGTTCACATTCGTGCAGGACACGCAGACATCGGGCGACTTCACGCCGCGCCACGGCACCACTATGCAGATAACAGCCAAGGAGTACAAGCGTCTGGTCAAGGCCTTTCCGCCGGCAAAGAAGTAGGCTGCGATGTTTTTCACCGGCATTATAATAGCGGTAAGCACGTTCCTCGTCATAGGAATGTGCCACCCGCTTGTCATCAAGACCGAGTATTACACCGGCACACGCCTATGGTGGCTGTTCCTCATAGGCGGACTTGCGGCCATCGCGGGTGCGCTTTTCACCGAGGATGTGATACTCTCGTCACTCCTGGGAGTGGTAGGCGCGTCGCTTTTGTGGTCGATCGGCGAACTGTTTGAGCAGCGGAAACGGGTGCTCAAGGGATGGTTTCCGATGAATCCCAAGCGCAGACACGAATACGAATGAATGCCTGCACGAATACAAATGGGCGCAAGAACAAACGCGAATGGGCGCAAGGACTAATAAAAACGGATGAAAACGCTCCTGATACTCGTGGGGAAAACCACCGGAAAGCTCTTTGCCGCAGGCATAGACGACTACGTTGGGCGCATCAGCCACTACATGCCGATGGGCGTAGTGACCATTCCCGAACTGAAAAGCACCAAGAGCCTGACGCAGGAGCAGCAGAAAGAGGCGGAGGGGCGGCTCATCCTGAACCAGTTGCAGCCGTCTGACACCGTTGTCCTGCTCGACGAGCACGGCAAAGAGCCGCGCAGCGTGGAGTTTGCGCAGTGGTTGGAGCACAAGAGGCAGACTTCGCGCCGGCTTGTCTTCGTCATTGGCGGCCCTTACGGGTTCTCTTCGCAGGTCCATTCGCGCGCCAACGAGCTGCTGTCCCTTTCCCGCATGACTTTCTCCCACCAGATGGTGCGCCTTATCTTTGCCGAACAGCTTTACAGGGCGTGCACCATAATACAGGGAGAGCCGTATCATCACGAGTGAAACCGCCCGGTTTTCACTACAATCCAGACGCTTGCGGGCCACAAAGGTGACGGAACGAGTCGTAAAGGTGACGCTTAGCATACGCAAACGGCCTGTTTACGGGTCGCAAACATGGCATTTACGGAAAGCAAGCGCCATGTTTATATAAACGAAGAGGGGCATTTACGAGTTGTAAATGCCCCACTTGCGTTTATGGCCGATGCACTTAGCTGAACGTAAGTTCGTTCTTGCCTTGCTCTTTCGTTATGCTTACGGTAGCGCCTTGGGCAAGTTCGCCGTTTATAATGCGCTCACTCAATCCGTCTTCGATGTAGTTCTGGATGGCACGCTTCAACGGACGGGCGCCAAACTGCACGTCGTAGCCCTTGGATGCCACGAATGTCTTGGCCTCTTCACTGATTTCGATGCGGAAGCCCAAGGCTTCCACCCGCCGGAAGAGCCTTGACAGTTCTATATCGACTATTTTCTTGATGGAAGCCATGTCCAGCTGGTCGAAAGTGACTATCTCGTCGAGCCTGTTCAGGAACTCAGGGGAGAATTGCCGGCTCAATGCCTTCTGTATAATGCCGCGTGCGTACTCCTTGTCCTTGTCGTCCAGGGCTATTCCGGCGTTTGCCGCATTGAAACCCACGCCACGGGAGAAGTCCTTCAGCTGTTTGGTGCCCGCATTGCTTGTCATTATGATCACAGTGTTGCGGAAATCGACCATCCGTCCGTTGCCGTCTGTCAGCCGGCCCTCGTCCAGCACCTGCAAAAGCAGGTTGAAGACGTTGCCGTGTGCCTTCTCTATCTCGTCAAGCAGCACGATTGAGTACGGATGGCGGCGCACCCGTTCGGTCAGCTGGCCGCCTTCCTCATAGCCGACATAGCCCGGAGGCGCGCCAATGAGGCGGGAGACGTTGAAGCTCTCGGTGTATTCGCTCATGTCAATGCGTATCAGGGAGTCGGCAGAGCCGAACATGAACTCCGCAAGTTTCTTGGTAAGGTACGTTTTCCCCACGCCTGTCGGTCCCAGAAACATGAATACGCCTATGGGATGGTTGGGGTCTTTCAGCCCGACCCGGTTGCGCATGATGGCCTTGGCTATCTTTTCGACGGCCGAATCCTGCCCCACCACTGCCGACTGCAGCTCCCGTGCCATGCCTTTCAGGCGTATGCCCTCTGCATCTGCCATCTTCTGCACCGGCACTCCGCTCATTATCGACACCACCTCGGCCACTTCCTTGTCCGAAACGGTATGCCGCTCGCCGCTTTCGCCGCTGCTCCACCGCTCGTTCAGCTCGTTCAGCTCCGCCTCCAGTTCGGTTTGCCTGTCGCGATAGCCCGCTGCCAGTTCGTAGTTCTGGTTCTTCACGGCGGATTGCTTCTTTTCCTTGATGAAATCTATTTCCCTTTCCTTCTCCGTTATCTCCTTCGGCACGCGCACATTGCCCAGATGCACCTTTGAACCCACCTCGTCGAGGGCGTCAATGGCCTTGTCGGGGAACTGGCGGTCGGTGATGTAGCGTCCTGTCAGGCGGACACACGCCTCCAGAGCGTCCTCCGTGTAGGCCACACGGTGGTGGTGCTCGTACCTGTCCTTTATGTTGTGGAGTATCTGCAGGGTCTCTTCCGCCGTGGTAGGCTCCACGAGAACCTTCTGGAAGCGGCGTTCCAGCGCACCGTCCTTTTCGATGCTGTTGCGGTACTCGTCGAGTGTCGTGGCCCCGATGCACTGTATGGTGCCGCGGGCCAGTGCCGGCTTCATCATGTTTGCCGCATCCATGCTGCCGGGAGCCGAGCCTGCGCCCACGAGAGTGTGTATCTCGTCGATGAAGACGATTACCTCCGGGTTGGTTTCTATCTCCTTTATCAGTGCCCGCAGCCGCTCTTCAAACTGCCCTCTGTACTTTGTTCCGGCCACAATGGCGGCCATGTCGAGGCTTATCAGCCGGCGGTTGAACAGCACGGGCGACGTGTGGCGGCTGGCAATCATCTGCGCCAGTCCCTCCACGATGGCGCTTTTGCCCACTCCGGGGTCGCCTATCAGTATGGGGTTGTTCTTCTTGCGGCGGCCAAGTATCTCCACCACGCGCGTTATCTCGCGCTCGCGCCCCACCACGGGGTCGAGTTTGCCCTCGGCGGCGGCCTTTGTAAGGTCCACGCCGAAGTTGTCCAGCACCGGCGTCTTGCCTCCCGGCTTCTGCGTCTGCGTGGCCTGGCTCTTCTGTGCTGCCGCATTGCCGCCGCCATTGCCGCCGGAAGGCTCGAACAAGTCGTCGTCCTCCTCGTCGGGAAGGCCAATCCCGTTCTGGATACCGCTCTTCCTCTGCAGCAGGGCAAACGTGTCTTCGTAGTTCATGTTGTTGCTTTCCAGCACCTGTTTGGCCCCGTTGTTCACGCTGTCGTGCAGGATTGCGAGCAACAAGTGCTGCTCGTCCACCCTCTGGGTGTGCTGCATCCGCGCCTCAAGCACGGCAAGTTTCAGTATGTTGCTGGCCTTTTCGTTGAGCACAAGCTCGCTGGTGTTTATCGCAGACGCCATGTCGTCGTTCCGCACCTTGGCCTCCAGCTCGGTCTTTACCGACCTGATGTCCATCCGCAGGCGGCGGAAAACGTCAAGCACAGGGCCGTCTTTCAGCCTGAGAAGAGCCAGGAGCAGATGCTCCGGACCCACGCTCCGGCTGGCCAAACGGGCGGCTTCCTCGCGGCTAAAGGCAAGTATTTCAGAAACTTTTGGCGAAAACTGGCTTGTCATATAGTCTTGTCCTTTCTTTCAGTCACGCACTCCGGCACAAGTCTGTGCCCATGATCTGACGTGCAAATATAGGAGTTTTATTGCAAATAGTATGCCAACGGCACGCTTTTTTGCCGCCCTGCACCGCCCCAAACGCACAAAAGCCTGCGCCCGGGCGCAGGGCAGCCCGGAACAAACCGCCCGTTTACCACTCCCAAACCGCCCGTTTACGCATCGCAAATGGCCGGGTCACGACCCGTAAACCGCCGGGTTGTGAAAAGGAGACTGGCCGTCAACGGCTTACAGAGCCGGATATTTTGCTTAAAAACACATTATCCTGTATAAAAGATACATGCAACTCTTGCCAGACATAACATAATTCTTTTGGAACAATAATACTGTATAACGGTGAAGAAATCCTGCAAAAATCGCTTGTATAGGCCAAAAATATGACTACCTTTGCAATTACAAGGGAGCGAAATGGCAGACATTAAGAAAACTCACAAACCTTATGAAATGGAATTTAGTTCAGATTTGGTAGCAGAACCATGTATGGACTTGTTCTACAATAACGGAGAAAAGGAGCGGTACGAAAGAGGGACATTAAGAGTCTTGTCCCTTTTTTCAGGATGCGGAGGCATGGACTTAGGGCTTGAAGGAGGTTTCATCTGCCACAAAAAATCTGTTGCAGATCGCAATTGGATCAAACGAACCGTCAACCGTAATTGGGTTCTGCTCCAGCCTAACGCTTTCCGAACGGTATTCGCCTGTGACATACTCGAAGAGGCAAGACTCACATGGCTGAAATATATGTCACGATATGGTGTCAGCACAGATATTTACCACCTTCAAAGCATCGTAGATCTCGTAAAGCTGCAGAAAGAAGGGAATGAAGTATTCCCTAACAATATAGATGTTGTAACTGGAGGGTTTCCTTGCCAAGACTTCAGCGTGGCAGGAAAAAGGAAGGGGTTCGATTCCTCTGTCTCTCACGATGGGGTAAAGCGTCATGACGATGAACCGTCGGAAGAAACACGCGGGAAGTTGTACATGTGGATGAAACAGGTCATTGACATTGTGCGCCCTAAGATGTTCATCGCGGAAAACGTCAAGGGCTTGGTCAGTTTAGGCGATGTAAAGGAAATCATCCAACATGATTTTTCATCAGCCAATGGAAACGATTATATAGTACTACCCCCAAAAGTACTACATGCAGCAAACTATGGAATCCCGGAAACAAGGGAACGTGTGATATTTATCGGTATCAAACGCTCTGCCTTAACGCCTGAAGCAATTAAGGCATTGACCAGTAAAGACATTCCACAGGAATACAACCCGTATCCGTTACCTACTCATAACTTCAATGTGAATGACGAGTCTTTGTCAGAACCTGTAAGTTGCAGAGATATCTTCAGCGATTTGCCGGAGCCAAATGCATCACAAGATCTTTCGCACCGCTTTTATTCAAAAGCAAAGTATCTTTCACATGGGCAAGGACAGACGGAAATCAATTACGATGGCCTGGCTCCAACAATACGCTCCGAGCATCATGGAAATATAGAATATCGCCGTTTGTCTGCCGAGCATGGGGGCAAGATAAAAGAAGAATTAAGCCTTGGACTTAAGGAACGGCGTTTGACTCCACGCGAATGCGCTTTGATTCAGACTTTCCCCCCCGACTATCCTTTCGTGTTCTATAAAAAAGGAACAAGCAAATATGCAGTAAGCCCTTCAGGAGCATATAAGGTCATAGGGAACGCCGTACCCCCAATGTTGGCATACAACATAGGACGAAGGATTCAAAATGTTTGGCATTTATACTTTGGGCAGCACTATGGACAAAGAACACAATGTTATAGCCATTCGCAAGAAAGACATTACGCTTGCACATGAAGCGTTTGTTTGTCTAATGGATAAAACGGAACACATACTCAATACCGAGTCACGAAAGTTTCCGTCTGAATACAAACGACTAACTTCTTCGGCTTTAGAAACGTGTGCATTGGAAAACATCAAGCATGCATGTAAAGGAACTCCATTTAATGCCGAAGAAGTGAAACTCGTTTCTGGCCAAAAGTTTCCAGACATCGTTGCAGAAAACTATTATGGCATCGAAGTCAAGTCAACAAAGGACAATCATTGGACTTCAACGGGCAGCAGCATTGTAGAATCGACAAGGGTTAACAACGTTGATGACATCTTTATGCTTTTTGGAAAACTTGGTGGAGACATTCCAGAATTCAAATGCAGACCTTATCAAGATGTCCTGTACGAGATAGCCGTTACACATTCACCAAGATACCTCATAGATATGGAACTCGGCAAGGGTGATACAATTTTCGCAAAGATGGGTACGTCTTACGATGCTTTCAGGAAATCTTCCGATTCAATGGCTTTAGTACGCAAGTATTACAGAGAAAAAGCAAAAAAGCAGCACAAACAAGAGATGCCGTGGTGGATAACATCTGAAAATATCGAAAAAGGACATTCGTTCAACATTAAACTGTGGAATTCTATTGAGTTGCTTGAAAAACGGGAACTACAGGCGAAGTGCATGATACTTTTCCCTGAAGCGCTAAATCCAGCACGCAATATGACGAAGTACAACAACACCACGCTATGGCTGTGTTCGTACAATCAAGTCCTCATACCAAACATACGTGATCTTTATTCGGCCGGAGGAAAGATAACAAGCGTCAATGGAGTCCGTCTTACCAATCCTGTTGCACAAGTTTATAATGTCATTGTTTCGTATTCGGACGTTATAAAAACAATGTTGCAGCATCCTACAAATGATTTGCTCCAGATGATAAAAGAATTCAATCCCGAACTTATGCAAGGTCGCGATATGTTCAAATCTTGGCTCAAGCAGTGCATGGAGTTTGCCAATAAGGATGATGTACCTTTGGAAAAATGGATAGAAGAACGCCCTGCTTTCCGGTTTTCAAAATAGAATTGGCAAGATTGCTTGTCTTTGAGAGCAGGGAAAGACAATGCCATCCGATTGCATCGGAAAGAAGTCTTAATATGTCCGGTTTATACGGACTTCGTCTTTGCAAGGGGAAACGGGGCATACAGACACAAAAGAGGTTGGCGCAGGACGCTGCCAACCTCGGAATTGTAGATAAGGCACATCAACAAAGCGGATGAATACTTATCAGTCGCAAATATAAAGCATTAATGTCTAAAAAGCAAATCTTAGGGATATTTTTTCAAATTCCGCAAGCCTTGTCTGCGTTTATTCATACCTTTGCGTGGTAGAAGGCCTTATGCGGCAACACAAGCCCGAAGGGTTCGCCGCAGCAAAACCAAGCCTTTCCGCCCTGAAAACAGCCCACAGAAGTGAAGAAAGCACTCGTCATAGCCGCAATATTTGCCGCAATCACAGCAGGTTGCAGCAAGGAATACGTATATATCACGCCGGAAGACGGCGGCGGCAAGGAGCAGACGGACTCGGAAGACGGCGGTCAGGACAGCGACACCGTACCGGACTACATCACCGTGGAGGCCGCCCTGGAGAGGGAATACGGCGAAAAGGTGTGCGTAGGCGGCTACATCGTGGCTTCATGCACCATGAGTATCAAGAACATCGACTACACCTATCCCTTTGAAGGCAGCACTGCAATAATCCTGGCCGACGACACTGTGGGTACGGACAGCATACTGCCCACGGCCATAATGCCCGTTTGCCTGACGGATTGGCCACAACTGCGCAGCGTATTCAACCTCGTGGACAATCCGGGGATGCACAACAAGAGGGCGATACTCACCGGCACTATATCAAAATATATGTACCGCAAAGGACTGAAAAGCGTATTCAGCGCCATGATTGATGAGCCATAGCCCCGACAACAGTGCCTTTTTCATTGCAAACAGAAAAATAAACGGTACAAAAGTTTGCATTTCAAAAGAAAAAGCCTACCTTTGCAAACAGAACACTAACAAAACAAGAACATGAAGAGATTGATGAATGCATGGTGGTGGCGTACTCGGGATTAAGATAGTCGCGGGGTACGAAGCTGTGCATATCAACTTAAGGATATTGAAAAGGCTCGTCGTTACTGCGACGGGCCTTTTCCCGTTTAGTGGCACAGACATTGGCGGCTTGAAGCCAGGCACAATACAACAAGAAACATAAGAAAAAGAAGACAAAAGATATGGGAAAATCATTCAAAGTTGACGAGAAAGGCTTCTACGGAGAGTTCGGCGGAGCCTACATACC
>CAVAPI010000024.1:0-27680 GCA_963590445.1 Lachnospiraceae bacterium
GGAAACGAGGGTCACGGGTGAAGCGATAGACCATGGTATAGCCGTAGATTGCCCAAGCCTGTCCCCTGCTCCACATCGATTTGTCGCTGTATCCCTGGTGAGTAACGGCACGCAGGAACTCGCCGGTCTGCGGATTATACACGGCAACATGGCAGTTGGAGCCGTCAGGGCGGAAGTTGTTGCGCATGGTTGTCTCGGCGTGGCGCACGGCAATGTCCCTTAGCTTGGGCGAACCGCCGTGTCCGGCAGCCCAGAAGAGCAGTTCGAGGTTCATAATATTGTCCATGATGGTGTTATGTCCGCCATAGTCCTTCACATGACGCGGCCATGAGAGCAGCGTGCCTACCGCCGGATTGAACAGAGTGGCCAGTGAGTCTGCCGCACGCAAGGCCGCAGCGCGGTAAGTCTCGTTCCTGCTCGCCTCATAGCCCTTGACAAAGGCGTTTATGGCAATGAATCCGAGGTCGTGGTCATACACCGGGCGGGCGGCAACGGGCATCAGGGCATCGGTATAGCCCTTGGCGGCCTTCATCATCGCCTCGCTTCTGTTGTAGCCGAAGGCCATCCACAACACTCCCGGCCAGAATCCGGAGCACCACTCTTCGGGTGAAGCCTTGCGGAGGTTCCACTTCTGTCCGCCGCACAGTATGTTCCGCGGCACCATAGTGAAGTCGTAAGGACGCAAAGTTTCCAATGCCCGGTTCAATTGCGACGAACAGTAGTCCAAAGACCGGGCTGTCATGGTATAGCCGGCATCGGGACTGAACACCAGTCCGTCCACATGCGCGCCAACAAACATCGGTACATAGTCGGCAGTGCTGTACCAGGCCGGCTTGCCCTCCATGTTGTCATGCAGCAGACTGCCGTTTACCTTCACTCCCTCAAAGGTCACGCCCCGGACACTGCGGCAACTATCGTAGCCGGAAATTATGGAGAGACACGGTTGCGTGCCGTTGTAGCGTATGTTGCGGAACGTCACGTTCTCCACACCGCGCCCCGGAGCTGTGCAGTACTTGCGGTTATAGCCCACCTTCACCTGCAACAGCGACCCTTGCTGTATCTGTTCCACACGTATGTTGTCGAATGTGACGTTGCGAACGAGGTTGTTGTCGCCGCAATTGATAGCCATGCAACCCTGATAATCGACCTGCGGCTCACTCTGACACAGTATGTCGATGTTCTCATAGCGCAGGTTTTCTATCGTATCGCCACGCTCTGCATTGCCGTGGATGCCTATAAATATGGGATGAGCCACGTCTGCCCAGAGCGTAGAGTTGCGCATTGTCACATTGCGGCAGTCACCCGAGAAACCTTTCCGTGAGGCATAGGCAGTAGTACAGTCGTCACTGTTGCGGCAGAACACGCGGTCGTAGAGCACATTCTGCGAAGCAAAGACATTCAGACCGTCGCCCCAGCCGGGCCAGGATATGCTCCGCACGTCGCGAAGCGTCACTCCGTCGCTGCCTCCAACGGGACACGTGTTCACCGTAAGGCCGTCTATCACCACGTTCTGCGAGCGATGCACATGACAACCCTCATAACCGCTCTCCGAACGGGCTATGCCACGGCCTACAATGCTAACGTTTCGGGCATCCTCTATGGCGAATGTGCCTGTAAAGTAGCTGCCCGGAGCGAGATAGACGGTCGTGTTGGAAGCCACGCGGACGGTGTCTTCCGTGTAAAACCCCGGCGCATAGTACTTGAAAGTGCGCCCCTGAGCCTTCGCCTCGCGCTCGGCTTGTTGGCGGCTGACGGGCGGTTTTGAGGTGAAAAGCAGCAGGTTGTCGGTAATGTCACCGTCAAACTCCACGCTCAGGTTCTCCGGTTGGAAGAGGGAGAACTGCACCGTGCTGTCGTTCAATGCGCATGCTATCACTCCCCGATAGTCGGGACGCACGCGCACAGTGGTGTACTTGCGGTTGCGGCACACCACCTTTACCTGCACATTGCCCGTGAAATCAAACTGTGCATAGCTGATTTCGCTGCGCTCATGCTTGCTGTTGCCCACAGGAGCATTGACCTTTGCCATATAGGTGTCTATCCTTTTCCACTCCTTGTCGCCCCTCGACTGCACGTAAACGTCGTAGTCGTGCTTCAGAGGCGCACCGCCGGGAGCCGGACAAGTGAACAGTTGGTGCAGCTGCGGCGACTCTTTCACTCCCTTAACAGTGAACACGTCGGCCTCCATGCCGCGTGCGATTTCGCCCTTGCGCCCGGCTTCGCGCTGCAAGTCGAGCAACCGCTTGACGTAAGGCATACGCTGGCGCTTCACAGTGGTATAGTGTTCGTATGCCCGGTCGTAGATACAGCGTATGTGACCGCGCTGCATAGCTCCCGGAACAGTCCAGTTGCAGTACAGCCCGGTGCAGTCCTGCCACGTCTCAAACGGCACTTCATGGCCGAGATTATAGCGGGCTGTGTATTCCAAACCCTTCATCAGCCGGTTGTCAAGTGCGCCCCAGAGGTCGTCACCCTGCCCCCAGGCCATGTCACAGAGGTCACACAGCGCGCCAAGCCCAAGCTGTACGTGTGCCTGGTCGCGCCCTGTTTCCTGGCATTGTCCCGACTTGCCGATGTAATTGGGCAGAGACCCGTTGTCGTTACCGGCAAGATAGTACCTGACACTGGCCTGATAAAGTGCGCTGTCGCCGAGGAATATGGCACAGGCCATGCGCAGACGGTTGACGATTGCGCCCCAGTTGCCGTTGGCATATGGGCTGTCGGCCTCAAACTTCTCCATCATCGGCAGCATGGCACGCCTCACCATAGCCGCCCATTCCGCCGTCTCCATACCCTTCAGTTCCATCATTGAGCGCAGCAGCCAGTAGCCCTGTATGGCGCAAAGCGGCGCGTCGTGGCCGTCAAACCGCTGCAACGTCTTGGCATAGGCGTTGACTATAGCCGCCGCTTCGGCCTTTTTGCCCTGCAAAGCATACTGCCATGCGGTCCACATGTCGCGCTCACTGCCCGGCTTAGTATAGGCATACTGCCCGTCGCGCGCCACGGTTTCATACGGTCCGGCCATGCTGTAGCCGGTCTGTGCGGTGGAGATGCTTGCCCAGAGAGCCAGCGCCGTGAAGAGAATCTTTCCTTTCATCGTGTCGGATTTGTCAGGTTTTGCAACCAAACGGGCGTGTGGCTTTCAGCAAACCGCCCGTTTCTGCATCACAAAGGTACCGTTTACGACCCGTAAACCGCCCGCTTAAAGGTGCCAAACCGTGTGTTTGTTTCGTACAAACGCCACAAAAGGACGTTTCAGACATGCTTTTTGGACGTTACCGACAGGTTTCTCGAAAAAAAAAGCCACCTTTGTAACCGACAAACAAAGCCGTCTTTCACAATGCACGCCAAGACTCTGCTCCTGCAATGCATGGTTCTGTGCCTCGCAACGGCAACGGCGCAGACCCGCCAATGGCAGACTTCCGACGGTCTGCCCACCGATGAGGTGCGCCAGATTGTGCCCCTGCCCAACCATCAGATGCTCATAAACTGCGAAGGGGTGTTCTGCATCTCCGACGGAGAGGGCTTTGTGCCTGTCAGGTGCGACAGGCGCAAGACCTACAGGATGGGACACTATGCAGAAGACGGCTATGCGCAACAGTGGCAGGGCGACTCGCTGCTGTGGCTGCGCGACTATTACTGTCTGTACCTGTTTGATGTGCGCACCATGTCGTTCCGATATGACATCAAAGGCCGGCTCCGCTCACTGTCAAGGTTCGTAACGTCGCCGGCAACCGTAAGGGACTGGCAAGGCGGCACATGGACTTGCACCACCGGAAAAGGCATAATATACACCCCACCCGCAAGAGCCAAGGCCGAAAACGTGGCGCAAGGCAGTCCGATAATAGGCCTGGCGCGCAAGGCAGCGGTAATGGATGTGCCGCTGGACGGAGGCCGGCGGAGACTGCAATGCCACGACTTGAACGAACTGACCTGTCTCTACACTTCCGACAACAGCACGGTTGTGCTCAACGAGAGGCTGCCCCAGATAGACAAATACCGCCATATAGTCGGCGCATGTGCCCTTGACGGAGGGCGGTGGGTGGCCGTTTACACGCAGAACGGGGCGTTCACGCTCGACACAAAGGCCGACACGACAGCGCAGTTCGCCCCCTCGGAGACCATAGGGGAATACACCGACAAGTACAACTGTATGCTCCTCGACAACAAAGGCCGCCTCTGGATAGGCACACAGAACGGCCTGTTTGAGGCAAAAGGCGCGGATGCGGCAAGAAAGGGCTGCAAGTGCCGCCGCATAGCCGGGCTTGCCAACAACTGCATACGCAGTCTCATTATGGATTCCGGCGGTTGTCTGTGGGCAGGCACGTCATCCGGCGTCTCAAGGATAACCCCCACAGTGACAAACTACGGCGAAAGCGACGGAATACCGCCGGTTGCCATGATGGAACGGGCCGCCTGCCTGACGGAAGACGGACGGCTGGTGTTCGTACTGCACAACACGGCTGCCACAACCTTCCGCCCCGAGTGGCTGACCGACTGCCCCAGTGCGGAAACCCCAACACTCACGCAGCTGAAGGTGGACGGACGCGAGTACAATGCATGGAGCGGCTCCGGCATCTCGCTCGCACACGACGAGAACTACCTCACTTTCCACTTCTCGGCCCTCGACTACGCCCACCCGACGCACGTCCGCTACCGCTATAGGCTCAAGCCTCTGGAGACAAACTGGCACTTGCCGGACGAAAACCGCGGACAGGCGGTGGCAGACTACAAGTCCCTGCCTCCCGGAGACTACACTTTCGAGGCACAGGCGGCCTCGTCCGACGGCAAATGGAGCGGTTCGCTAATGCTGGACGTAACGGTTAACCCGCCGATATGGCTCACATGGTGGGCGAAAACCATCTACGCACTGCTCGCCATAGCCGCCATAGCCGCACTGCTGGCTTCATATATAAAGAGGAAGAAGGCCGCTCTGGAGCGCGAAAACGACAATCGGGTGAACCAACTCTTCGAGCGGCGCGAGGAAGCGCGCCACCAGTTTGCCAAAAACACACGGATTGACCCCAGCAAGATAGGCATCAACGACGAGGAGGCAAGGCTTACCGCACAACTGCTCGCCGCCGTGGAAGCCCATCTGGACGATGAGGACTACAATGTGGACCAGTTGGCGCGCGATGTCGGCCTTAGCCGCACCAATCTCTATGCCAAATTGCGCAATATGTTGGGCATTAGTCCGGCTGACTTCATGCGTAACGTGCGCCTGAAGGCCGCCGCACAGTTGCTTGCCGACACTTCCCTGTCGGTAAGTGAGGTTGCCGGCCGCGTAGGGTTTGCCACTGCGCGCAACTTCTCGGCAAGTTTCAGAAAGACATTCGGCGTGTTGCCGTCAGAATACCGGGCGTCCGACAGGCATGAATAAGGGCAAGCACAAGGCTTCCCACACATTTACGTACTGCGGACAGGGTCGTCAGCAGCGCCTGACCGCAACTTCATGAAGCACAGGCAAAGCAAACGCAGCGCTTACCTGCCGCTTTCCAACTGCGAAGCGACGAATTGCTCAAGCTCACTGCCGCGCAGATTCTTCTGAAGTATCACTCCCTTGCTGTCAACCACTATGGTATAAGGTATAGACCTGATGCCGTACATCCGTGCGGCGGCGTTTTCCCATCCTTTAAGGTCTGACATTTGCGTCCATTTGACGCCCAATGCGTCCGTTGCCTTGACCCATTGTTCCTTGCTACTGTCCAGTGAGACGCCCACAATGCCCAGTCCGCTGTCCTTATACTTGCCGTACATCGCCACCATCAGCGGCATTTCCTGACGGCAAGGGCCGCACCAGCTCGCCCAGAAGTCGATGACCGTAACCTTGTGGCGGCCTATTTCCTTCATCAGACTTACCTCTTTGCCGTCAAGACCGGGCATGACGATGTCGCTGACGGTGCGCCCTACGGCATATTTAGCGGTCTCTTCCATCTGCGCGACCAACCGCTTTACAGCCTCCCTCTGGCGGTATTTTGCCGGCAAACGGTCTATCAGCTTCTGCATAACCGCGCTTTCAATGACCTCCTCCCCGTAATATGTGAGGATGAAACAGCCCAGTTCGTTGCCGATATTCCTCTCCGCGCAATCGGCAACGGCCTTCTTGAACACTCCGTTGAGCCGCTCCATCTCGGCTGCCCCGGCCTTTTGCTCCTCCGCAGTGAGGCGGTTGCCGTAGATTTCCGTGGCAATGCGGTTTATCCGCATGCCTATTTTCACTATGGTATCGTTCAGTTCCTGCCACCCGTCGTTAACGGTTGTGCCCGAAGTCCTGGACTTTTGCGGGTTGTCGGACAGCCTCAGCTTGATGGAACCCGGCTCTATGAAGAACGGAACGTTTACCTCGTTGCGCCGTGAAGCGTACACCATTGCGAACAAAACGGTGTCTGTCTCGGCCTCAAGGCTGAACTTGCCGTCCTTAACCACAAGGGTGTCGGACGGAATACCGTTCACCATGTCGGTGGTAAGGTACAGGGTGTCGCCGTCGGAAAGCCCTTCGGCCGTTCCTTCTATACGGTA
The DNA here is from genome assembly GCA_963590445.1 of Lachnospiraceae bacterium. Classification (GTDB taxonomy): domain Bacteria; phylum Bacteroidota; class Bacteroidia; order Bacteroidales; family Bacteroidaceae; genus Prevotella. Next base: position 6,520 of record CAVAPI010000024.1, read on the forward strand.
TGACTTGGACTGACAGGCGGTTGCCGCCATGCAAACGGCCGACAGGCACAGGAGAAATAGGTTCTTCATAAAGGGTAAAACGGGAAATGGAAAGTCCGGACTTTCCGGTTAATAATATAAACGAGGTAAGAAAGAACGGCTGTCAGGCCGGTTTTCAGGAGCCGAAGCCCCGTCCGGCCTGACAGCCGCAAGGGTTTACACGAGATACTGGCTGCTTATGCTCTCGTTGTTGATGACTCTGCGTATGGTTTCGGCAAACATGTCGGCAACAGAGATTTGCTTTACCTTCTCGCAACGCTTGGTGTATGGTATGGAGTCGGTGAACACTATCTCCTCAAGCGACGAGTCCTGCACGCGTTCGCTTGCCGGGCCGCTCATAACGCAGTGGGATGCGCAGGCCCGGACGGTCGTTGCGCCGGCTTCCTTCATTATATCCGCTGCCTTGGTGATGGTTCCGGCGGTGTCAACCATATCGTCTATGATCACTACATTCTTGTCTTTCACGTCGCCGATTATCTGTATGCTGTCCACAACGTTTGCCCTCAGGCGGGTCTTGTTGCACAGTACGAGGGGGCAACCGAAGTATTTGGCGTATGTATTGGCACGCTTTGAGCCGCCCACATCGGGCGATGCGATGACCAGATCCTTGAGCTTCAGGCTCTGCAAATAGGGGATTAGCACTCCGGAAGCGTACAGGTGGTCAACCGGAACGTCAAAGAATCCCTGTATCTGGTCGGCGTGTAAGTCCATCGTAATCAGCCTGTCGATGCCCGCAACGCTTAGCAAATCGGCCACCAACTTGGCGCCTATGCTCACGCGGGGCTTGTCCTTGCGGTCCTGGCGCGCCCATCCGAAATACGGAATCACGGCGTTCACGCTGCGTGCCGAGGCTCTTTTCGCGGCATCAATCATAAGCAAAAGCTCCATCAAGTTGTCGGAATTGGGAAACGTACTCTGCACCAGAAAAACGTCATGCCCACGGATAGACTCTTCATAGGACACTGCGAACTCTCCGTCGGAGAACTTTGTTATCAGCAACTGCCCCAGCGGGCAGTCCAAACTTTGGCAGATTTTCTCTGCCAGGTATCTCGTGTTAGTGCCCGAGAATACCATGTAGGAGTTGTTTTCGCTCATTATATGATGTTTATTGTTTGTGCTTTAAGTAGCAGCGGTTCTGTCTGCGCCGCCTATCCTGCCGCCTTGCGCAGCTTTTCAAAGTGGTTCATCAGTTCCTTGTAGTCCTGCTGGTTGTGTATGTCGAACCTGTCCCACAGGTCACTGCCCACTACAACGCCCCCAAAGCCAAGGTCTTTGGCCTTCGGGATGGTCTCCAGACCTACGCCGCCGTAGGCGTAAACCTTCTTGTCTATCGCCCCTTTGCGCGACGCCTCCTTGAGTTGCGCCTCGGAGAAGGGGCTGCCGCCTCCGCCGGCGGCCTCGCCGCCGAACGTATGTGCCAGGAAGACGCACTCGGCGCGCTTGCCTGCGGCCTTCAACCCGTCGGGTGAGCTGCACGTCCTGCTGAAACGCCCCTTGTAACCGGCCGGAACGTCGCCGTCACCGTCCAGATGAATGCCGTGAAGGCCGTACTCTTCCTTCAGATAGAAGTGCCCGTGCACCGTTATCTTGCCGTATTCGCCTTCGGGAAGCAGCGTCAGAAGCCTCTCGGAGTACAGGGGTTCGGAACCCGGCTTGCACAGATGCAGGTTGTCCATGCCCTCTTCAAAAAGGGAAGTGAGTATCTTGTCCTCCTCAACGAAGAACGTTGGTTTTGTCATTATAACAAGTTTCATGCAGCCGATGCACCTTTTTTCAATTGCAAATGTAATACTTTTATGGGAATAATCAAGTCCTATCCCTATAAAAAACGGCACTCTTCCCCGGCAAAGAGCCGCCCCGGAAACGCAGGCGGCGGTGCTGCCGGCAAAAACCCGGCCGTTTACGGTGTGCAAACCGCCGGGTCAGGGCTGCCAAACGGGCGGGTTACGGTGCGCAAACCGGCCGTTTGCCGAAAGGGAGTGCGCACTGCCGCGCGTCAGCGGGAGCCTATATAGAGGCAAACCATGCCAAGCAGCACCAGAAGGAGGTCAGCCAGCTTGGACTTGAGGTTCTTTTCGTGGAACGCAACCGCCCCGAAAAGGAAGCTGACCGCCACACTTCCGCGGCGTACCATGGACACTATGCTTATCATAGCCCCCGGTATGCTGAGCGCATAGAAGTAAACGAAATCGGCAGCGCTAAGGAATACGCTTATGAACACTATCGTCCAGTCCCAGCGAAACGGCGTGGTACGCTTGCGGTGAGGCCACCACATGAACGCCAGCACACCGCCCATCATGAAGCACTGATAGACATTGTACCAGCTTTGCACCATCATGGTGTCAAGACCAGCACCGCCTTCCTGCCGCGGAGCCATGAGATACTTGTCGTAAAGGCCGCTCACAGCTCCGAGAACCGCCGCCCCGACTATCATCCATATCCACTTGTTGTGCTCAAAGTCAATGCCTTCCTTGCGCCCGCTGCGGCTTAGCATGAAGAAAGACATGACTGCAAGGAGCACACCCGCCCACTGCCACAGGTTAAGCCGCTCGCCGAACACGAGAAGCGCGCCCACGAGCACCATAACCGGGCGCGTGGCGTTGATGGGGCCCACTATTGTGAGCGGCAGATGCTTCATCCCGAAGTAGCCGAGCATCCAGCTGGCCAGCACGATGCAGCTCTTCAGCAGTATGAACCTGTGCACCTCCCACCCTCCTGAGCCGACATGGAATATCGTACCGTCCAGGATGCCGGTGGTGCGGCTAAGCGTTATGAACGGCAGGAAGATGAGTGACGAGAACAAAGTGTTGAGGAAAAGCACCGGAATGACGGCATTCCCGTCCAGAGACTTCTTCTTGAACGAGTCGTAGAAGCCCAGCAGAGCCGCCGAAAGAAAGGCTAATACCAACCACATATCATTGACTTAATACAAAGAGACAAATGCTTTCAATACTTCACATCCACGAGAAACAGGGCGTGGGCGGGCATCGACTCACCCGCAGCGGTGCGCTTTCCGCCCTCTATCACGCCGCAAAACTCGTCAAGAGTCATGCGGTGGCGGCCCACCTCTATAAGGGTTCCGACCACGGCGCGCACCATATTGCGCAGGAAACGGTTGGCGCTTATCTCGAAACACCACGCCCCGGGCGACAGCTGCACCCACTTGGCGCGCGTAACCCGGCACAGTGTGGTCTTCACATCGGCGTGGCTCTTGCAGAAAGCGCCGAAGTCGTCGTAGCGGAGCAGCCGTCCGGCAGCCGTATTCATAAGGCTGAAGTCGAGCGGATAGTGCAGTTCGCACGAGTAAGTGCGCAGAAAAGGGTTCTTTTCCGTATGTATCCTGTAGTGGTAAGTGCGCTCCGTGGCGCTGAAACGGGCGTGTTTGTCGGGTGCGACCGGTTCGATTTTGGCCACTGAAATGTCGCGTGGCAACAGCCGGTTGAGCCTGTAGGCAAGCTGAACGCAGTCGGTTTCGCCCTCTATGTCGAAGTGCGCCACCATCTTACTGGCGTGTACTCCGGTGTCAGTGCGCCCTGCTCCGACCACTGTCACGGGCGTTGCCAGCAGCAAAGCCAGTGCCTTTTCCATCTCAGCCTGCACGGTATTGCCGTTTGGCTGCACCTGCCAGCCGTGGTAAGCCGTGCCGTCGTAGGCGAAAGTGATGAAGTAGCGTCTCATAAATAGCGTTGTGCTTGGATTAAAGGCGTAGGGCGCGGCCGGCTAACGCACCCTCAGGCTGTCGCCTACCCGTATCTGGTAGTCGGGAGTGAGCCGGTTGAGCCTGTAGAGGCACTTGAGGCGTATGCCATAGAGCTGGGATATGGTGTACATGGACTGCCCCTGGCGCACGCAGTGCAGCCTTCCCTGGTATTCCTTGGGGGCTTTCCTGCGCTTTTTCTTGAGATATACGATGTCTCCCTCGGCCAGTATGTCGTTCTTGCCGCGCTCGTTGTACTTGGCAAGCCGCCGCCTTGAGATGCCCGTCTCGGCGGCTATCGAGGCGAAAGTGTCGCCCTGGCGCGCCTTTATGTAGTAGTTTTCGTTGAATTTGTATATGGGATGCAGAGCCTTGCCGCCCACTTGGCGGTCGCTACTGTGCTTTGCGTAGAACCTGTCGTAGGACTTTGCGGTGTCATACTGGTAGAGTTTGTACACCTGGATGATGTCTATAAGCCTGTCAGCATACATGGGATTGGTGGCGTAACCGGCGGCCTTCAGTCCGCGCGCCCACCCTTTGTAGTCGGTAGGCGACAGGTTGAACAGGCTTTTGTACCTGCGTCCTGAGGCCAGAAAGCGCGAGTGGTCCTCGTAACTGTCGCGCACGCTGCTGTAGGAGCGGAAACATTCGTTAGCCGCATCGTCGTCAAAATATACTGCGGGGCCGCTCCACGTGTGGCATTTGATGCCGAAATGGTTGTTACCCTTGCGCGCCAGCTCGCTAAGTCCCGCACCTGACTCCAGCAACCCCTGCGCCAGAGTGATGCTGGCCGGCACTCTGTAGCGCTTCATCTGCTCGATTGCCAGGTCCTTGTACTGGTCTATGTACTGCTGGCAGGTGCTGTTCCACCGCGATTGTGCCGATGCGGCGGCGGCAAACAGCAGCATATACATTATTATATATGGTCTCAACTTGGGCAAAACGGGGGAGTAATGTGACGTTTACACTTCGGTTTCGGGTGCAAAAGTACTGAAAACTATTGAGCTGCACGGCTTTTTTCAGTAAATTTGCACTAAAACCACACTGCTATGGAGGAGAGATACATCACATCAACCGTAAGGATTTGCCAGCCGGACGAGCTTGACGCCGACGGCCAAAGGCTGGTCGAGCTGGCAAAAGAGGCCACTGCGCGTTCCTATTCCAAGTACTCCGGCTTCGCTGTGGGGGCGGCTGTCATGCTGGAAGGCGGCGAGACAGTGACAGGATGCAACCAGGAAAACGCCGCTTTCAGCGTCACTGTCTGTGCCGAACGCACCGCCTTGTTCTCGGCAGGGGCGCAGTTTCCCGACCGTAAGGTGGCCGCCATCGCCATTGCGGCAAGGACTGGCGGAGACTTTACGGCCGAACCGGTGACGCCGTGCGGCACTTGCCGCCAGGCACTCGTGGAGTCGGAGCTGAGAAGCGGACGGGAGATACGCATAATAATGTACGGCAGGAACCGCATCTTCACCGTTGACGGCATAAAGAGCCTGCTTCCGCTGTCGTTCAACGACAGCTCCATGTAGCGCAAACCGCCCGTTTGCGTCCCCTAAACCGCCCGTTTGCGATACGCAACCCGGCCATTTACGGTGCGTAACCTGGCGGTTTGCGAAAAGAGGCCGGAGGTTTGCAACGGGAAAACAGGCGGGGCGCCACCGGGAAACCTTGGGGCTACAACAAAAATCCGGGCCTGCAGCCTCACAAAGAGACGGTTGCAGGCCCGGATCTGCACGTTCGGGAAGCCTTACTTGCGGCCTCCCTTCAGCTTGTCCACGTATGCGTCGATGACAGCCACTGCGGTCAGGTTCACTATGTCGCGCACCGAGCTTTCAAAGTCGGTGAAATGGATGGGCTTGTTCAGCCCCATCTGTATCGGGCCTATTATCTCTGTGTCGGGCGACAGTGCCTGCAGCATCTTGTAGGTGGCGTTTGCACTGCTCAGGTTGGGGAATATCATCGTGTTGACGTCAAGTCCCTTTAGCCGCGAGAACGGGTATTTCTTGTCACGCAGCTCCTTGTTGAGCGCAAAGTTCACCTGCATCTCGCCGTCTATGGCCAGTTTGGGGAACAGACGCTGCATTTCGGCCACCGCTTCGTGCACTCTGACAGGGCTGCCCTCGTCGTCTGTGCCGAAATTGGAATAGCTTATCATCGCAATGTTGGGGGTTTCGTTGAAGAAACGCACCGTCGTTGCGCTCAACTTGGCTATATCCACGAGCACTTCCTTGTCCGGGCGGCGGTTGATGAGCGTGTCGGCAATGTAGAACGTGCCCTTCTTGGAGTTCAGGATGTGCATTGTGCCGAAGTGTTTGTACTCCGGGCGTATGCCGACCACCTCCTTTGCCACCTTTATAGTGTTGGAATACTTGGTGTAAAGACCCGTGATGAAAGCGTCGGCCTCACCGGTTTCGACCATCATCATGCCGAAATAGTTGCGCTCAAACATCTTGTCGTTGGCCTCTTCCACCGTGTAGCCCTCCCTCTGCCGCTTCTCTGCGAGTATGCGGGCATACCTTTCGCGCCTCTCTGCCTGGTTGTCGTGGCGCAGATTGACTATTTCTATGCCGTCAAGGCTAAGCTTAAGCTCCTTGGCCAGCTTCATTATGCGCTCGTCGTTGCCGAGTAAGACAGGCTCACAGATGCGTTCGGCCTTAGCCTGTACCGCTGCCTTGAGCATATTGGGGTGTATTCCTTCGGCAAACACGACGCGTTGCGGGTGCGCTCTCGCCGTGTCGATGAGCTTCTGCGTGAGCTTTGTCTCCTGTCCGAGCAGCTCCCGCAGGTGCTTCTTGTAGCCTTCCCAGTCGTCAATGGACTTTCTGGCCACGCCACTGTCCATCGCTGCCTTGGCAACTGCGGCAGACACCTCGGTTATAAGCCTCGGATCGACGGGCTTGGGGATGAAGTAGGAGGGGCCGAACGTCAGGTTGTTCACGTGATACACGTCGTTTACCACATCGGGGACGGGCTGTTTGGCCAGGTCGGCGATGGCGTTTACGGCCGCCATCTTCATCTCCTCGTTTATGGCAGAGGCGTTTACGTCGAGCGCACCGCGGAATATGTAGGGGAAACCGATAACGTTGTTTATCTGGTTGGGGTAGTCTGAGCGCCCTGTGGACATGAGTACGTCGGGCCGGCTGGCCATTGCGTCCTCGTAACTTATCTCCGGGACGGGGTTGGCAAGGGCGAATACGATGGGCTGGTCGGCCATTGAGCGTATCATGTCCTGCGTCAGGACATTGCCTTTCGACAGTCCGACGAACACGTCCGCACCCTTTACGGCCTCCTCCAGCGTGTTTATGTCGCGCCGGTCGGTGGCAAACAGTTTCTTTTGCTCCGTCAGATTGGGCCTGTCCGAGGTGATTACGCCCTTTGAGTCGAGCATTACGATGTTCTCTCTCTTCGCTCCGAGAGCCACATACAGCTTGGTACAGGATATTGCGGCGGCTCCTGCGCCGTTGACAACGATGCGTACCTTGGCTATATCCTTGCCGTTTACCTCCAGCGCATTCTTCAGTCCCGCGGCGGAAATGATGGCCGTGCCGTGCTGGTCGTCGTGCATTACGGGTATATCCAGGTTCTTTTTCAGTCTTTCCTCTATGTAAAAGCACTCGGGAGCCTTGATGTCTTCGAGGTTGATGCCGCCGAACGTGGGGGCTATCTTCTCGACTGCCTCGCAGAACTTGGCGGGATCTTTCTCGTCAACCTCGATGTCAAACACGTCAATGCCGCCGTAGATCTTGAAGAGCAGCCCCTTGCCTTCCATAACCGGCTTGCCGCTCATCGCACCTATGTCGCCCAGACCGAGAACTGCCGTTCCGTTGCTTATCACGGCCACGAGATTTCCCTTGTCAGTGTACTTGTAGGCAGCGTCAGGTGTCTGCTGTATTTCAAGACAGGGGTAGGCTACGCCCGGCGAATAGGCCAGACTGAGGTCGGTTTGTGTGCGGTAAGGTTTGGTAGGTTTTACTTCGATTTTGCCAGGGCGGCCGTTCTCGTGGTATTCGAGGGCTGCTTCCTTAGAGATTTTCACCATAAAGCAATATTATATATAAGTTATTTTGATGCCATTATCCCTTATAAATGATAACTTTCGGGTGACAAAGTTAGTAAAAACATAACGAAAACCGCAAGTTTTTGGCTTTTATTCAGATGCTTTACCGAATGTTTTTGGGAAAGTACTCCGCCACTGTCAGGAGCAGACCGGCTGGTTGGGGCCTGCAAACAGGCCGTTTACGGATGCCAAACCGCCCGTTTAAGGGTGCCAAGCAGGCGGTTTACGGGGCGCAAACAGGCCGTTTCTGTAACCTGTTGGGCGACAACGGCTTGTAAAGGCGGCTGTCGGGTCTTGCAAAACGGGGGATTCAGAACCGCAAAACGTCCTTTCCGCATCTTCACAACACCCTGGGCACCAGCGGAATACACGCCACAGAGCCGGCGGTTCCGCCCCGTTGCCGCAATTTTTCCGCAAAACTTTTGGGATAAAATCGGTTTTATTCTTAACTTTGCATCATTAGGTTTCGGCTGGCGGACGGCAGTGTCGCCCATGCCCAATGCTGCCGTCCGGCCAGCCGCCACAGCCACTAATGCCAACCAACCCACAGGTTTCAATGCAAGAAAGCAAAGTGATGTCAGAATACCGCGTGGCCTTGAAGGACAAAATCCTGCAAGCCGCCATGAAGGAGTTCCGCTCCAAAGGCATAAAGGCGGTCAAGATGGACGACATAGCCGCACAGCTCTCCATATCCAAACGCACCCTCTACGAACTCTACGCCAACAAGGAAGACCTGCTGCTGGAGGGCGTGAAGAAGTATTGCGCCGAGAAAAGGGAGGAAAGCATGCGGAACGCCCAGGACAAGATGAGCACTATGGACGTGCTGATACAGGAGCTGCACACGAAAATGAAGGAGTTCAAGACCACCAACCCGCTGTTCTACTCCGACATAGAGCACTATTCGAAGCTGCTGGACTTCTTCCGGCAGGAGAAAAACGCCAACCACGAACTGTTCGTACAGTTCCTCAGGCGCGGCGAAGAGGAGGGCTACTTCTGCCAGGGGCTTGACTACGACCTCATAGCCAACCTTCTGGACGAGCAAAGCAACCTCATCATGGCGCACAAGCTGTACAGAAACCACCCGATGCAGGAGGTGCTGTTCAACACATTGCACATAGCTGTACGCGGTTTGTGCACCCCCAAAGGCATAGAAGTGATTGACGCGTTCATGGCAAAGCACCTCAGCAAGTACGGAATAAAGCCGTACGCCAAGGCCATAGGGGCAAAGCCCGACTGACAAAGAGCCGTTCCGCCCCCAAAGAAGCCGCCGTGGCACACCGGCAGAGGCGGCCTTTCCTTTTGAGAATTTAACAAAAAAACCAACGGCAATCCTTGTTGCAAAAAAAGAAAGTGCCTACTTTTGCAACCTAATCCAACAGAAAACAGATGAAAACAGGAGCAAAAAAGGCAATTACCCTGAAGACTCTCACCAAAAACTCCGTATGGGACCTCACCGAAAGCGACGTCCTGCGACTATGGGATGAAGCAGGCAAGGACGCAGACGCAAGGGACAACCTGCGCCACTATGCGGATATCATCAAGAGTGCGTTCAACCTGGAGCAGATAGAAGACACTCCCGCCATAAAAAACAAGTACGAAAAGCAGGGCTACAAGACCCGTATCACCCACAAAGGCGAGGACGGAAACACAGTGTGGGCGGCAAAAAAGCGCCCCATCGTGAGGGTTTCAGACCTTACATACGAGAACATACACCACATCTCGGCCGCCAAGATGACAGAAGTGCTCGAACGGAACTTCGGAGGCGGCTGGGACTCGCTCTCGCAAAGCACGAAAGACATCATCGAGAGCGGCTTCGACATATCGACAACGACCCTCCCAAAGGACAGACTGCACAAGCCGGGAGGCATGTACGAGAAGAAAATCGCCGACGGATACGACGTACTTGAAGTGCCAAAGGGCACCTGGGTGGAAGCAATCTTCGTGAAACTGAAGCCGGAGATTGAGAAACCGCACGCAAATGACGCTCCCGCGCCTACAGAGGAGGAAGACGAGCCGGAAGACACGTACAACCAGCCCGAAGAAGACACGGAAATCGAGGAGCCAACCGACTTCGGCGACGAGATGACCGAGGAGAACTACCGCACAACCTTTGAGGTTGAAGGTGATCCGGACGAGGAAGCCGAGAGCATCTCCGACTTTGGCGACGACCAATAAGCCGACAGAGGCCATGCCAGTGCCCCGCTTGCGGAACAGGCATGGCCTCTGCATTATAACATCATGGCCGCTATATTATAACAAGGGGACACCTTATTATAATATAGCGGCAAGACACAGCCGGAAAACCTGCGGGATGCAGCCGGGCACAAGCCCGTTTCCACATCCGACACACCTGCCTAAGACCAATAACACACAACACCTAAAACCTATAACAAGCCTATGAACATTCCATTTTACTTCTGGTCAATCCCGGCAGCCTCGGCATTGGCACTGGGCATGGCGTGGTTTTTCTTCCGCCAAATGATGAAGAGCGAAGACGAAGGAACGCCCCGCATGAGAGAAATAGCCGCCTACGTGAGACACGGAGCAATGGCTTACCTGAAGCAACAGTACAAGGTAGTGGCGATAATCTTCATTGTCATTGCCGCAATCTTCGCCTTTATGGCCTACGTCCTGCACGTCCAGAACCCCTGGGTGCCCTTCGCGTTCCTGACAGGCGGCCTCTTCTCGGCGCTCGCCGGCTTCTTCGGCATGAAAACCGCCACGTTCGCATCGGCCCGCACGGCCAACGCCGCACGCAAAAGCCTCGACCGCGGCCTCCGGGTGGCCTTCCGGGGCGGCGCAGTCATGGGCTTGGTGGTCGTGGGGCTTGGACTTCTCGACATAGCCCTCTGGTTTGTCATACTCTGCTGCTTCTATGAGGGCAGCGAAATGGCCATGACAACCGTGACAACCACCATGCTCACGTTCGGGATGGGAGCATCCACGCAGGCCCTCTTCGCCCGTGTCGGCGGCGGAATATACACAAAAGCGGCCGATGTCGGTGCAGATCTTGTGGGAAAGGTGGAGACTGACATACCCGAAGACGACCCCCGCAACCCCGCAACCATAGCAGACAACGTGGGTGACAACGTGGGTGACGTGGCCGGAATGGGCGCTGACCTGTACGAAAGCTACTGCGGCAGCATACTAAGCACCGCCGCACTGGGAGCAACCGCCTTTGCAATGAACCCCGGCATGCAGCTGCGCGCCGTAATCGCACCGATGGCCATCGCAGCCATAGGCATCTTCCTGTCGATAGCGGGCATCTTCATGGTGAAGACCAAGGAAAACGCCACCATGACCGACCTGCTCCGCTCGCTCAGCCGGGGCACAAACACCTCGGCAATACTCATTGCAGTAGCGTCGTTCGCCATTCTGTATGCGCTAAGGCTCGACAACTGGCTCGGAATATCGGCATCTGTGGTGACAGGCCTGGCCGCCGGAGTCATAATCGGGCAGGCTACGGAGTATTACACGAGCCAAAGCTACAAGCCGACAAGGGAGATAGCCGGAGCAGCGCGCACCGGAGCGGCAACAGTCATTATAAAAGGAATAGGAACCGGCATGATTTCGACCATGATACCCGTGGTTACCATATCGGCAGCCATCATGCTGAGCTACCTGTTCGCCAACCGCTTTGACCTGAGCATGGACTCCGGCAGCATATCCGCAGGACTTTACGGCATAGGCATAGCGGCTGTGGGCATGCTCTCGACCCTTGGCATCACTCTGGCCACCGATGCCTACGGCCCGATTGCCGACAATGCGGGCGGGAACGCCGAGATGAGCGGGCTGGAGGCCGGGGTGCGCACCAGAACCGACGCGCTTGACGCACTGGGGAACACTACTGCCGCCACAGGCAAGGGCTTTGCCATAGGCAGTGCGGCTCTTACGGCACTGGCACTGCTCGCCTCGTATGTGGAAGAGATAAAGATAGCGATGATACGTGCCGTGGACAACGGCCAGATGTTCATGGACAGCACGGGAAAAGTGTTCAGTCCGAGAGACGCGGACATGGCGGATTTCATGGATTTCTTCCAGGTTAACCTGATGAATCCCAAGGTTCTGATAGGCGCATTCATAGGGGGTATGGCCTCTTTCCTGTTCTGTGGCCTGACCATGGGGGCTGTCGGGCGTGCGGCACAGAGCATGGTAGAGGAAGTGCGCCGCCAGTTCCGCGAGATAAAGGGGATACTTGAGGGCAAGGCCACGCCCGACTACGCCCGCTGCGTGGCCATCAGCACGCGCTCGGCCCAGCGTGAAATGGTGCTGCCGAGCCTGCTTGCGATAGCCATACCCGTGGTTGTCGGCATGATACTGGGCATGGCAGGAGTGATGGGGCTGCTTGTGGGCGGTCTGACCACGGGCTTTACGCTCGCCGTGTTCATGGCTAATTCCGGCGGAGCGTGGGACAACGCCAAGAAACTGGTGGAGGAAGGCGAGCTGGGAGGCAAGGGTTCGCCCTGCCACAAGGCCACTGTCGTGGGCGATACCGTGGGCGATCCGTTCAAAGACACGTCGGGTCCGTCGCTCAACATACTCATCAAGCTGATGTCAATGGTCAGCATAGTCATGGCAGGGCTTACAGTAGCACTGGCATAGCGGCGGCCGACAGGGGCGCAACGGCGCTCCGTCACTGCCTCAGCGGTGCTTCCGTGAGGGCAGGCCCAAGGAATATACAGGGAAAAGCCGCCGCCTGGCGGCAAAAGCGGAGTGAAGCAGGGCGCTAATCCACGGTCATGTGGAAGCAGCCCTGCTTCACTTCGTATTTGATGTGGCACCTTTTCTGCCCGCGGAAGTCGCGCAGCACCTCGCTAAGCACCCATTTCAGAGTGTCATTGCGCACGCGCCGCCGCTCCAGACCGTCGGGATCCTCCACGGTACGGTAGCGGTTGTAGCATATGTCGAACGTGGTTCCGTACAGGTGGCAGCTGTTTTCCGTTGCGTTGCCGTTGCGGCTGCGCAACCGCTGCACGTCATCCTTGGTGCGCAACACGCTCGTCACTATTATCTTGTGCAGCGGTATTCCCTTTATCTGAAGGCTGTCGAAGAACGTGCGGCCTATGTCCTGCAACAACACTGCGGCACGGGGCACGAGGTAGGGGATGCTGTTGTCGAGCTTATCGACGTGGAAATAGGGGTTGCTGCCCACATACACGAGTTCTTTCTTGCGGTGTTCCGCCTCCGCACGGTCCTTTACGGGCGGGACTCCGTGGCGTTGGGCGGCCACAAGCTGCACGTCGTTGTTGTCGGGAAAGGTGTTCTTGAACGAGGGGACGCTGTATATGCGGTTCTTGCGCAGCGACCCGTCGGCACAGTAGAAACGGTTTGCTCCTGAAAACCCGGCGGGTTCCGGTGCGGAAACGGGCGGGTTACTGTCACCACCCGGCGGGTTGGTGCCCGTAACCCGCCCGTTTGTTACGGCCACCTGCGGGAATACGCACCTCACAAGAGCCAACACGCCCACCGTAACGAGGAAACCCTGCAAGTATCTCTTCTTTGTTATCATCTTCTGAAACGTATGTCTTTTCGCCCCAACCGCAGGCCACGGCGGCACAACTGCCCTCCGCCCTTGCGCCACCCCTGCGCCAAGGCTCTGCAAAGTTACTGTTTTTCCACGAAGACCGTGCCGGCGGCCTGTATAAAAAGAGGTGGAAAACAATGCCATATTGGAAAATAATCCGTAATTTTGCACTGCAATAAATGCCGCAACAGAATTGATAGAGAAGCATATCGTACTCGAAGACATCGACCCGGTGGTATTCTACGGAGTCGACAACGCCCACTTCCAGATGATCAAGGCATTGTTTCCCAAGCTGCGGATTGTGGCGAGGGACAATGTGATCAGGGTGTTGGGCGACGAGGAACAGATGAGTTCGTTTGAGGAAAACGTCGAGACGATACGCAAGCACGTGCTGAAATTCAACTCGCTCAACGCCGAAGACATCCTCGAAATAGTCAAGGGAGGGCGCCGGAACGTAGCCGTTCCCGACGACGTGCTGGTGTATAACATCTCCGGGAAGCCCATCAAGGCGCGCAGTGAGAACCAGCAGCGGATGGTAGATGCCTACAACAGCTGCGACATGGTGTTCGCCGTAGGCCCCGCAGGCACGGGAAAGACCTACCTGGGCATAGCCCTGGCGGTGAAAGCCCTGAAGGAAAAGGCCGTAAAGAAAATCATTCTCAGCCGTCCGGCGGTGGAAGCCGGCGAGAAACTCGGCTTCCTGCCTGGCGACATGAAGGAGAAAACAGACCCTTACCTGCAGCCTTTGTACGACGCACTCGAGGACATGATACCCGCAGTGAAGCTCCAGGAGATGATGGAGAAGCGGGTCATACAGATAGCTCCGCTGGCCTTCATGCGCGGACGCACGCTCAGCGACGCCGTAGTGATACTCGACGAGGCGCAGAACGCCACTTCGGCACAGCTCAGGATGTTTCTCACAAGAATGGGATGGAACTCCAAGATGATAATAACGGGCGACCGCACACAGATAGACCTGCCGCGCGAGCAGCGGAGCGGACTGATTGAGGCGCTCGGCATACTGGACGGCGTTGACGGCATAGGCATCGTCAACCTGAAGGCGAAGGACATAGTGCGCCACAAGCTCGTCACAAGGATAGTGAACGCCTACGAGGCACACGACAAGGCAAGGACTAAAAAACAGCATAACGACAATGAAAGCATTGACAAGTACTGACTTCCACTTCGAAGGCCAAAAGAATGTGTACCACGGAAAGGTGCGCGACGTTTACAACATCAACGACGACCTCATGGTTATGGTCGCCACAGACAGGATTTCCGCATTCGACGTAATCCTGCCCAAGGGCATTCCGTTCAAGGGACAGGTGCTTAACCAGATAGCAGCCAAGTTTCTCGACGCCACAAGCGACCTCTGCCCCAACTGGAAACTGGCCACTCCCGACCCGATGGTGACCGTCGGGCTGAAGTGCGAAGGCTTCCGCGTGGAGATGATCATACGCGGCATACTCACCGGATCGGCCTGGCGCGAGTACGAAAAGGGCTGCCGGGAGATATGCGGAGTGCAGCTTCCCGACGGAATGAGGGAGAACCAGCGGTTCCCGGAGCCCATCATAACACCCACAACCAAGGCAGACGAAGGCCACGACCTCAACATCTCCAAGGAAGAAATCATCAAGCAGGGCATCGTAAGCGCCGAAGACTACGCCGTAATGGAGGAATATACGCGCAAGCTCTTCAAGCGCGGGCAGGAAATAGCGGCCGGACACGGACTGATACTCGTTGACACGAAGTACGAATTTGGCAAGCGCGACGGCAAAGTATATCTCATTGACGAGATACATACGCCCGACTCAAGCCGCTATTTCTATGCAGACGGCTACGAAGAGAAGTTCGCCAAAGGCGAGCCGCAGCGGCAGTTGTCCAAGGAATTCGTGCGCCAATGGCTCATAGAGCATGACTTTATGAACGAGCCGGGACAGGTTATGCCCGAAATAACCGACGAATACGCTGAAAGTGTCAGCGACAGATACATCGAACTGTACGAACATATCACCGGCGAAAAGTTCGACAAGGCAGCCGAAGAGGGCGACATAGCCGCACGAATAGAGAAGAACGTGGCCGCTTACCTGAAGACACGCTAACCGCAAACGGGCGCGCATGCGTCCCGACAGGGCTACATATATAATGTACAGGCAGGAAAGGATCAATCCGTACAACGATTGCGAGGGAAAAGGCAAGCAGGTGGAGCGCATGTTCGACAACATTGCGCACTCCTACGACAAGCTTAACCACCGTATGTCGTGGAACATAGACAGGCTATGGCGGCGCATTGCGGTAGGCAGGCTGAAGCCTTTTGCACCGCAAACAGTGCTCGACGTGGCCACAGGGACGGGAGACCTTGCCATACTTGCCGCACTTGAGCTGAAGCCGCGGTGCGTTGTCGGGGCGGATATAAGCGAGGAAATGATGGCCGTCGGGCGGGTCAAGGCCGGCGAAAGGGGGCTTGACGGTGTCATTTCGTTCAGGAAAGAGGACTGCATGGCACTGTCTTTCGGTGAAAACTCGTTCGATGCCGTCACGGCAGCGTTCGGGATACGCAACTTCCCCGACCTGGACAAGGGGCTGAAAGAGATGTTCCGCGTGCTGAAACCCGGCGGCCACCTGTGCATAATCGAGCTTACCACACCCGTAACGTTCCCGTTCAAACAGTGTTTCAGGCTCTATTCGCACACCGTACTGCCCGCCTACGGCAAGCTAATCTCCAAAGACACGTCGGCCTACTCCTACCTTACCGCCACCATAGAGGCATTCCCGCAAGGCGAACGCATGGTGACGATACTGCAAAACGCCGGCTTCCGCGACGCCATGTTCAAGCGTTTGACCTTCGGAGTGTGCACTTTGTATTTCGCAACAAAATAAACTATACACACATATGGACAAGTACGGTTTGATAGGCTACCCGCTTGGGCACTCTTTCTCCAAGAGATACTTCAACCAGAAGTTTGCCGACGAGGGCATAGACGCCCTGTATGAGAACTACGAAATACCGACTATCGACCTCCTGCCCGAGGTTCTCGACTCCAATACCGAGCTGCGCGGACTCAACGTAACGATACCCTACAAGCAGAAAGTCATCTCCTATCTGGACTCAATCAGCCCGGAGGCAAGGGCTATAGGGGCGGTCAACGTGATAAAGATAGTGCGCGAAGGGGCGAAAACCATGCTCAAAGGCTTCAATTCCGACGTGATCGGCTTCACGAAAAGCATCGAGCCGATGCTCGAAAAGTACCATAAGAAGGCTCTTGTCCTCGGCACCGGCGGAGCGTCGAAGGCCGTGGAATACGGGCTGAAGACACTGGACATCGAGTCTGTGTTCGTGAGTCGCTTCGAGCGGACGGGCACAATCCGGTACAAAGACATTACCCCGGAGGTCGTGAAGGAGTACAACGTCATTGTCAACTGCACCCCCTGCGGCATGTATCCCCACACGGAAGAGTGCCCGGAGCTGCCATACGAGGCCATGGACAGCCACAATATCCTGTACGATCTGATATACAATCCCGACGAAACCCTGTTCATGAAGAAAGGCAACCGGCACGGCGCCAACACGAAGAACGGCCTCGAGATGCTCCTGCTTCAGGCATTTGCGAGCTGGGAGTTCTGGAACGGGAACGACAAATAAGCGAAACAACAACAGAAAAACCACTATGGACAAAGGCAACAGATACATGATGCGCGGCGTGAGCGCCGCAAAGGAGGACGTACACAACGCCATCAAGAACATCGACAAGGGCATCTTCCCGCAAGCATTCTGCAAGATTATACCCGACATCTTGGGCGGTGACCCCGACTACTGCAACATTATGCACGCCGACGGGGCGGGTACCAAGTCGTCACTCGCCTACATGTACTGGAAAGAGACGGGTGATCTGAGTGTATGGAAGGGCATTGCCCAGGACGCACTCATAATGAACACCGACGATTTGCTTTGCGTTGGAGCCGTAAACAACATACTTGTGTCGAGCACCATCGGGCGTAACAAGATGTTAGTGCCCGGCGAAGTGATCTCAGCCATTATCAACGGCACCGACGAACTGCTCGCCCGCATGCGCGAAATGGGCGTCGGAATATACGCGACCGGCGGGGAGACGGCCGACGTGGGCGACCTTGTGCGCACGATAATAGTCGATTCTACGGTGACATGCCGTATGAAAAGGAGCGACGTGATAGACAATGCCGACATCCAGCCCGGCGATGTGATAGTAGGACTCGCCTCCTTCGGCAAGGCAACCTACGAGGACAGCTACAACGGAGGCATGGGTAGCAACGGCCTGACGAGCGCCCGCCACGACGTGTTCGCCAAGTATCTTGCCCGAAAGTACCCCGAAAGCTACGACCATGCAGTGCCCGACGAACTCGTATATAGCGGCAGCTACCGCCTCGACCAGCCCGTCGGGGGCCTCGAAGGCGTCAATGCAGGACAGCTGGTGCTCTCCCCCACACGCACATACGCCCCGGTTGTCAAGAAGATACTGGACGAACTGCGCCCGAAGATACACGGTATGGTCCACTGCACCGGCGGAGCGCAGACCAAGGTGCTGCACTTTGTGGGCGACAACTGCCGCGTAATAAAGGACAACATGTTCCCCATACCGCCGCTGTTCAAGGTGATAAGGGAGCAAAGCGGTACGGAATGGAAGGAAATGTACAAGGTGTTCAACATGGGACACCGCATGGAAATATACGTAAAGCCCGAAGATGCCGACAGGATAGTGGCCGTCAGCAAGTCGTTTGACATCGACGCGCAGGTGATAGGACGCATAGAGGAAGGCAGGAAGAGCCTCACCATCAAGTCGGAATACGGCACATTTGAATACTAAACCGCCCGTCCACGAGCCAGAAACAGTACATTTACGAGGCGCAAACCGCCCGTTTGCAGAGCAAAACCCGCACACTTACAAAACAACACCACCCGGCTTATGCCAGAAAACAACAGCATACTTGAGAAACTTGACGGCCTTGTGAGCCGATACGAAGAGGTCTCCACACTGATAACCGACCCGTCGGTGATTGCCGACCAGGAGCGTTACGTCAAACTGACGCGTGAGTACAAAGACCTGGAGCACATAATGGACGCACGGAAGAAATACCTTTCGTGCCTCAACTCCATCGCCGAGGCCAAGGACATACTGGCCAACGAGAGCGATCCCGAAATGAAAGAGATGGCAAGGGAGGAACTTTCGGCCAACGAAGCGCTGCGTCCCGGCATAGAAGAGGACATAAAAATGGCGCTCGTGCCCAAGGATCCGGAAGACGCAAAGAACGTCCAGATGGAGATACGCGCCGGTACGGGAGGCGACGAGGCCGCACTTTTTGCCGGCGACCTGTTCAGTATGTACAAGAAGTTCTGCGATTCCAAGGGCTGGTCGCTGTCCATCACAAGCGTAAGTGACGGAGCTGTCGGCGGCTTCAAGGAGATTGACTTCGCAGTGAGCGGCGACAACGTATATGGAACGCTGAAGTACGAGTCGGGAGTGCACCGCGTGCAGCGCGTACCTGCCACTGAAACGCAGGGCCGCATGCACACAAGCGCAGCCACAGTGGCCGTGTTGCCCGAAGCAGACAAGTTCGAGGTGAGCATAAACGAGGGAGACATCAAGTGGGACACGTTCAGAAGCTCCGGCGCAGGCGGCCAGAACGTGAACAAAGTGGAGTCAGGTGTGCGTCTGCGCTACCCATGGAAGAACCCCAACACGGGCGAAACCGAGGAAATACTCATCGAGTGCACCGAAACACGCGACCAGCCGAAGAACAAGGAGCGTGCGTTGTCGCGCCTCCGCACGTTCATCTACGACCGCGAACACCAGAAATACGTTGACGATATAGCCAACCGGCGCAAGACACTTGTATCGACCGGCGACCGCAGTGCGAAGATCCGCACCTACAATTTCCCCCAGGGACGGGTGACAGACCACCGCATTGGCTTCACCACCCACGACCTTCAGGGCTTCCTGGGCGGCGACATCCAACCGGTGATCGACGCACTGACAGTGGCCGAAAACGCCGAACGGCTGAAGGAAAGCGAGCTTTAGCCGCAGCCGGAAGCGACACACATACGCAAAAATCCCTTGGCTTGCCAGCTTGAGCCAAGGGATTTTTGCGCTATAGCGGCATGAATTGCGCGTACAGAAGCGGCTGTCTGCAGATTACCGCTCCGCCTTTTCCTCCCCGCCGACTATCTCCTTTGCCTTGGCGAGGGCGAGGTTGATGTGGCTGCAGATATTGTCTGCGCCCACTATATCGTTGAATCCGGCCTTGACAAGCGTGGCATTGACGTTGGGGCGCACACCGGACAGCACCACCTTTATGCCCTCTTTCCTGCTCATTTCGCACAGGTTGGTCAGGTTGTGTATGCCGGTCGAATCGACGAAGGGCACCTTCCTCATGCGTATGATGCGCACTTTCGGCCTGTCGCCGAACGCTGCCATGACCTCCTCGAAGCGGTTTCCGGCCCCGAAGAAGTATGGTCCGTTGATCTCATAGACCTCCACGCCCTGCGGAATGGTCAGGTGTTCAAGATTGCCCGACTTGATTTCGGCGTCTTCGTTGGGGTCTATCTCGTCGGAAATCACCTTTACGTCGGTCGATTCGGCCATGCGCTTCATAAACAGCAGGCAGGCTATGATCAGCCCCACCTCGATTGCCACCGTCAGGTCGAACACTATCGTGAGGAAAAACGTGATGAGCAGCACCGTAACGTCGCTCTTGGGGTTGCGCATCAGGGCGGCAAACGACCGCCAGCCGCACATTCCGTAGGACACAACCACCAGCACTCCGGCCAGACAGGCCATGGGTATGTACTGGGCAAGGGGCATGAGGAAGAGGAAAATCAGCAGCAGCACGACCGCATGAACCACACCTGCCACGGATGTCTTGCCGCCATTGTTGATGTTAGTCATCGTGCGGGCTATGGCGCCCGTGGCCGGTATGCCCCCGAACAGCGGCGATGCGATGTTTGCAAGCCCCTGCGCCACCAGCTCGGTGTTGGAGTCGTGGTGGTCACCCGCCACTCCGTCGGCGACAGTGGCCGACAGGAGCGACTCGATTGCGCCGAGTACGGCTATTGTCAAGGCCGGCGACACCAGCCCCTTGACCGTTTCCCACGTCATTTGCGGCATGCGGGCGTCGGGCAGCGCACCGTTTATGGAGAAGCGGTCGCCGATTGTCTCTATCGAAGTGACCCCCGCAAAGTTCTTGAGCAGCAGGGCGGCCACCGTCATCAGCACGATGGCAATGAGCGAACCGGGTATCTTCTTGCTGAACCTCGGCGTTATGGCTATCACAGCCACGCTCACCACGCCCACAAGGGTGCTCCACAGGTCCAGCCGGTCCATGCTTGTCAGATAGACACCCCACTTTTCGATGAAGTCAGACGGCACGTTCTGCAGGTCCAGACCGAACAGATCCTTTATCTGGGTGGTGAATATCGTCACCGCAATTCCGCTCGTGAAGCCCACAACTATGGGGTACGGGATGTACTTTATTATAGTCCCGAGGTGCAGGAAGCCGAACAGCAGCAGGAAAATGCCGGCCATGAACGTGGCAACGGCCAGCCCTTCGACGCCGTACTGCTGTATTATGCCATAGACAATGACTATGAACGCTCCCGTAGGGCCGCCTATCTGCACCTTCGTGCCGCCGAACACCGACACTATCACGCCGGCCACGATGGCCGTGATTATGCCCTTTTCGGGCGTAACCCCCGAAGCTATGCCGAAGGCGATGGCCAGCGGCAGGGCGACAATGCCCACTATTATGCCCGCCATAAGGTCGGACATGAACGTCTTGCGGCTGTAGCCCTTGAGACACTCTATCAGCCGGGGCTT